>JAWOBU010000227.1:0-7184 GCA_046484135.1 bacterium | reverse complement strand
CCCTAAATTAAAAAACGGCCAGATGCTGTCAGTTCCTTTGAGTAACCAGTCCAAACCAGAATGTGTGTATTTTGTGCGTGACATCAGCAGAAATTGCGAACTGGTTGGTCATGCACAAGAGTAAATAATTGGGGCGCATTCCAGTCGTCGGAGTTAATAAATATAAATGGAGCAAATTTGTCTGCAATGGCAAATCCTTGTAATTCCTCTGAATCCAGTTTTCAGGTCGGGATGGCCCACCTCGTAAAGATCGGCGATCTTCTCCTCCAAGCGGTAGTCGTGCCCCTGCAAACGCTCCTTCGAGTCCAGGATGCCCATGTTGAGCTTCAGTGACGCAGTGAGCTTTGAGGAAGCGTGGTGCTTGAGCTTGGGCATCCATACCTTGAAGTCGGCGTCGGCAAGCTCCCGGGCAACGTGCAAGGAACGGTGCACCGTTCCCTTCTCCAGGGGAACTTCCGTAAGCCGGGCCTCGTCATAAAAACAGACCTCGACCTTCGGCTTCTGGAGAAGAGGGCCGTAACCGGCTTCGTAAAAGGTGTAGCGGGTCGGCACCGTGACCGCGGTCCGCTCGCCAATGGTTATCTTGTTGACCTCCGGCAGCTCGGCAAGCACGTCCAGGACCGCCTCCAACAGCGCCGGGTTGGTGTAGCCGTGAACCCCGTAGCGCTTATGGGCGAAGATGAGGTTGGGTTTTAACAGTACGTTGCCGCGCGGTTTTTTATCAAGCGCCGCAAGTCCCTCTCTCACTATCTCCCGCATCTTTTGCCCGTTCTCGTAATCCGGACAACTTCTGACAATCAGCTTGCCTGATTTTGACATAGTTCTATCCTTTCCGGAAAAGGTTTGCGTCCGTCTTCTTCGAATGACAAAAATTCAAATTTTAAACTACCATAACCGGAGGAGCTGTACAACGGAAAAACTGTTCCCACCAATAAGGCACTTTTTCCCGCAAAGGCGCGGGGCCGCAATGATAGGGGATATTGATTGACCTGTGGTTTCCCGTAGCCGGGAAAGGTTTTCAAAAAGAAACGAATCGAAGGAGTTCCTCTCATCGGTTTTCGGAGAAAAACAGAGGAATTTCAGCAAGTTAAACAAACAATGCAATCCGGCCCGATAATTGCTGCTATAAGAAGCAACTATTTTCAATTAACTTCGTCACAAGGAACGGGCACAATGATCGGAAATGTAAACAGCACTGACAAGGGTCTTATTGGATTCCCGGAGGTGAAGCGGGTCCTGGAAGAGGCGGTGTTTCATTCGTGGGAAGCCGTTTTCGTACTGGATTCCAAGGCCCGCTACCGCTACATCAACGGGGTGAGCGGTACGATAACGCAACAGGAGCCGGACAACTGGCTGGGCCAGCCCGCGGGCACCCGCGTGCATCCCGACGACGGCGAGCGTGCCATGACCGCTTTTTTCCGGGTCCTCAAAGGAGACAAGCAGTCGCTGGAGGTCCGGGCCCGGCTGCCGGACGGAAGCTGCCGGCTCCTCGAAGTGGACCTTTCCCCTCTGAGAGTGGAAGACGAGCCCCATGTTCTGGGCATGGCCCGCGACATAACCGAAAAGAAGCGGTTAGAAGGGAGGCTGTCTTATCACCTGGGCCTGGAGGAGGCACTGGCCCGTGCTTCCACCATTCTCATGTCGGAAGAGCCGGAAGCCCTGGACAAGGTGCTGGAAACAATGGGGCAGGCCACCGGGGCCAAGCGGGCGTATATCTACGGTTTTGTCGAAGACAGGTTCGAGATGCTAAACGACTGGTCTCCTCCCGTCCACGTCCCCAAGCTGCACGGGATAGAAACCTTGCGGATCAAGGATTATCCCTGGTCCATGAACAAGCTGCTTGCCGGCGAAAACGTGATAATGAAGGACACGTCCTCTCTTCCCCCTGAGGCCGTACCGGAAAAGGCGTTTATGGAGGAGAAGGAAATAGGAGCGCTCCTCGTGTTTCCGTTTTTCGCGGCGAACGGAGAAATTGCCGGAGTGGTCGGTTTCAACGATACCTCGGACCGAAACGAGTTCGCAGACGAAGACGAGCAGGCCCTCCATATCCTGCGGGAGATGGTCTCCCGTTACTTTGAACGCCAAAAAAGCGGGGAGGCCCTGGAAAAAAGCGAGCGGCTCTACCGGTTCCTCGCAGACAACACCGTGGACGTGGTCTGGACCATGGACACGGACCTCCATCTGACCTACGTGACCCCCTCCATAGAAAGGCTTATGGGCTATACCCCGGAAGAGTACATACAGCTCTCCCTGGAAGATTACTTGACTCCCGAGTCTCAGAAGAAAGCTCTGCGGATTTTTCAGGAAGAGCTGACCCGCGAGACCCGCGGAGAAGGAGACGACAAGGACCGGTCCCGCAGGTTCGAGATGGAGCAGATCACCAGGGACGGCACGAGGATCTGGGTTGAAAACGTGGCGCGGTTCTTGTGGGACGAGAACGGCGCGCTTCTTGGCATTCACGGTGTGAGCCGGGACATAACCGACAGAAAGCGTGCCGAAGAGGCCCTCCAGCGCTCGGAGGCCAAGTTCCGAACGCTTTATGACTCGACACCCGACGCGGTGATGCTGCTCAATGAAAAGGGTTACTTCGACTCCAATCCCGCCGCGCTCGAGATGTTTGGCGTGAAAAGCCCGGAAGAGCTCTACAATAGCCATCCCGCCGAAGTTTCGCCGGAATATCAGCCCGACGGACTGGACTCGAAGACCAAGTCCCGGCAGATCATCAGCAGGGTAATGAAAGAGGGAAGCGACCGTTTCGAGTGGGTCCATAAGCGGCGCGACAACGGCAGGGAGTTCCCAGTCGAGATCCTCTTAAACCGGTTGGAGCTTGACGGAAAAACCGTGCTCCAGGCGGTGATCCGCGATATAAGCGACCGCAAGCACATAGAAGAGAAACTCCGCAAAAGCGAAGAAAGATACCGGCTGATTTTCGAGAACATGAGCGATATAGTCTACTCCCTGGACAGTGAATTACGGGTCACGCAAATCTCGCCTTCCGTTGAGATGATTCTGGGATATTCCCCGGACGACCTTCTGGGTAAGACCATTATTGAGGCCGGCATCCTGGGCCCTGAATATCACGAAAAAGCCAGGAACAACATGCAGAGAGTGATGGAGGGAGAGAGCATCGAAGAAGAGTACGGCCTGACCGCTTCCGACGGCAGCGTGAGGATTGTTGAAATCAACTCTTCTCCTCTCTATCAGGAAGACGAGATCGTGGGCACTATCGGCGTGGCCCGCGACATTACCGAGCGGCGGGAAGAGGAGGCGGCCCGCAAAGAGGCGGAGCTGCGCTATCTATCTTTGTTCAAGAACTCCAGAGACGGAGTGTTCATCCACGATCTCGAAGGCAACTTCCTGGACGCCAATGACGCCGCCCTCGAGATGACCGGATACGGCCGGGAGGACATACCAACGCTTAATTTCACCCAACTGGTAACCGATGAAAAAGAGCTGTCCAAGACCGTAGGAAACATCCGGCAGATGATGGAGACCGGGGTCCAGCCCGAGCCCCTGCAGATATCCCTCACGCGCAAGGACGGCTCCGAGATAGAAGTAGAAAGCATGGGGGCCATGATAGAAAAGGACGGCGCTCCCGCTTACATCATCGGGTTCGCCCGCGACGTTACGGAAAGAAACCGGATGATGGAAAAGCTGGAAGGCCTTTCCGCCAGGCTTTCGAGCGAGCATTCCAAGCTCCGCTCCATACTGGACAACATGACGAGCAGCGTGATCATGGCTGACCCGACCGGACTTCTCCAGGACATGAACACTGCGGCGGAAGACTTTTTGGGCATATCACGGGGAGAGGTCATCGGAAAGTCGGTTTTCGACTTCCATGATGAAAGCAAACATGAGCTCTTACAAGGCATCATGGCTGATCTGCAAAGCGGAGAAAAAGAGGTGGTGTCCTTGAAGCGTCAGCTCAAGGACCGCTGGATGGACATACGCATTTCGCCCATTAAAGACCAGGCAGGTAACTTTCAAGGCATCATTCTATACATGGTAGATGTACACTCCCTGGTGGAGGCCCGGGAGAAGGCGGAAGAGGCAAACCTGGCCAAGAGCCAGTTCCTGGCCAATATGTCCCATGAAATCCGGACACCCTTGAACGGGGTGCTGGGGTTTGCCGAACTCCTCCAGCGGAGCGGACTGGAGCCGAAACAGCAAAGCTACGTGGATACCATAACAAAAAGCGGGACCCACCTTCTGAGCCTGATAAACCAGGTCCTGGACCTCTCCCGCATCGAGGCCGGACGGACCGGCCTTGACAATCGGATGTTCCATCCCCGAAGCCTGGTCCGGGAAGCCATGGAGATGATCAGGCCCCAGGCGGAGAAAAAAGGCTTAAAGCTCAGCGAACACATAAGCCCGCAAATGCCCGCCACTGCCGAGGCTGACGAAGGAAAGATATTGCAGGTGCTGACCAACCTGGCCGGAAACGCGGTGAAGTTCACGAGAGAGGGAGAGATTGAATTCCGGGCGTGGGCGGACGACACCGGCGCGGGCAGGCTGGTCTTTTCCGTCAGCGATACCGGCCCGGGCATTCCACACGAAAAGAAGGAGTCCATATTCCGGGCTTTCGAGCAGGCGGAAAGCGGGCTCACCAGGGAGCATGAAGGCACCGGCCTGGGTCTGGCCATATCCTCACGACTGGTCAAGCTCATGGGCGGAGAACTGTCAATGGAAAGCGAGCCGGGCCAGGGATCGGTGTTTACATTCATGGTCCCCCTCCAAAGCGGCGCCGGAAAAGACAGCGGCGGGGACCGAGAGCTCGGCGAAGACCGGAGACAGGAGAGTACCGCGCCGAAAGAACAACGGACCGTGTTGGTTGTCGAAGAAGACGACCATGACCGGCAGGTTGTAACTGCTATGCTCTCCCGCCTGGGCGTAAACGTGGTCCAGCAGGCAAACCCGGACGAGGGCCTTTTAAGCGCGCAGTTTTACGAGCCGGCCGCAGTGGTCCTGGGAGGCTGGACTGATACGGGCAGGACAGGGAGCTTATTGAAAGAGCTGAAGCGAGACCCCATTGCCGGAAAGATTCCGGTCATCGCCGTGTCTGTATCGGAAGAAGAGCCGGAGGCGGAGAGCGACGGGCCGGACGGATGGATAAAAAAACCGGTCAGTGAGGAAGACCTCTGCCGGGCGCTCCGGGAAGCAGGGCTGGAGCCGGGAGACTCTCACCTTGCAAAAGAACATCCCTGCAAGAAGGCCCCGACAATAAACGCTTCTCCTCTGATACTGCTGGTGGAAGACAACGCCGCCAACCGGCTCTTTGTAAAGGAAGCCCTTACAGAAAAAGACTGGAAGGTAATTGAAGCGGAAAACGGAAAGCAGTGTCTTAAGGTCCTGGAAGAAACCAGGCCGGACCTCGTACTCATGGACCTGGCCATGCCCGTCATGGACGGACTGGAGACGACCCGCCGGATGCGCCAAGACGAACGGTTCCGGGACATTCCGGTGATCGCCTTGACTGCCGCGGCCATGGAAGGAGACAAAGAGAAGTGTCTGGCCGCGGGCTGTAATGACTACGTACAAAAGCCGGTAAAGATCGAAAGCCTGCTACACATCATGGAGTCATATCTTGACTCGAAAGGAGACTGAAAATGAAAGCACAACATCAAAAAGAAAACACGACCGACAAAAGCGAGACGAAACAGATGAAAGAAAGGTCCTGCATTCTGGTAGTGGATGATAATGAGAACAACCTGGCCCTTCTGGAGGAAGGGCTGAGTCCCGCAGGTTACGAGGTCATAACTGCACCCGACGGCTTCGAGGGCTTTAAGAAAGCAGTGCAGGAAAGCCCCGATCTGATTCTCCTCGATATCATGATGCCCCAGATAGACGGTTACAAGGTGTGCGGACAGCTCAAGAAGAACCCCGATACCGCGGACATACCCGTGATTTTTATCACCGCGCTGGAGAAGACCACTGACATCGTGCGGGGCTTCAAGGTCGGAGGAGTGGATTACATAACCAAGCCGGTGATCATGGAGGAGGTCCTGGCCCGCGTGGGTACCCATCTCAAGATCAAGAAGCTGGAACAGGAAAAGCTCTCCTCCCTGAAAGGAAAAATGCGCGCCGAGCACTGGGAGGCGGTAAAATCCATGTCCGAAGGCATCGCCCACAACTTCAACAACCTGCTCAGCTCAGCCATGGGCAACTCCGAGTTCATCATGAAGACCGCCGCGGAAGAAGACGTAAAAGAGGCGGGCGAGGACATACTTTCCATGCTCAAAAGAACGGCGACCCTGGTGAAACACATCCAGTTTTTGCAAGAGATGAACCCGGAAACCAAGGGGCACCGCGTCCGGGATCTGCTGTCCGAGACCGTGGAGGAGTTCAAAGAGAACATGGAAAACGGACCGGAAATACACCTGGACGTGCCCGAAGAGATGCCGGAACTGGCCCCCGGAAGCGGGACCTATCTGAAAAGGGCGCTCATCGCCGTGCTGGAGAACGCGCGCGAATCAACTTCCGCGGATGACGGAAAAATCCGCGTCCGCGCCCGCACCGTTACGCACAGGGCCGCCCAAAAGATCGAGATAACGGTTGAAGACAACGGAAAAGGGATTGACGAACAAACCCGGATCAGAGCTTTCCTGCCTTTCTTCAGCACCAAGCATACCGTGGGAGCCGGACTGGGGCTGTACGTGGCCCGCCTGGCCATAGGACAGTTGCAAGGCGACATCGAGATAGACCCGGGAGAAAAAGAAGGCGCCATAGTAAAAATATGGATACCGGTCACATGACAGGGGCCGGCGGCGGCAGTACAAAAAGCTGGAATACAATCCTGACGTGCAAACGACGCAAGTCGCGAGAAAGCTTACTCCTCTCTCAAAAAAGCCTCCTTTTGACCGCTTCTGCGCCCCCCTCTTGCGCAAGTGGCCGCAGGGATTTATAATTTCACAAAGTGCCACAAACAGCGCAAGATTGGGTTCATAAATACCTCGAGTACCTTAAGCTGGAAAGAAACCTGGCTTTTAACACCATTGTGTCCTATGAACGGGACCTCAAAAGCTTTATCACCTTTCTGGAAAACAGCGGCATAAACTGTGCCTCCTTTGACCCGCAGGCGGTGGATAAAAAAACCATCCGACGCTACCTGGCGGGCCTGTCCAAGACCTGCCGGCCAGCATCTGTGGAAAGGGCCGCGGCCGCGATACGCGGTTTCTTCCGTTTCC
>JAWOBU010000219.1:0-19158 GCA_046484135.1 bacterium | reverse complement strand
CCGGGAATCAGGTCCAGGGCCCAGTAGATGATAAACACGCCGTTCAGAACGTACAAAAGCCCCAGCGGGGTGGCGTCGGCTTTTTGTCGGAGGTAAGCCTTGGCCCGTTCCTTAAACGGAGGCTGGTCTTTATTTTTGTCTTTTTCCGCCATGGTCCGTTTCCGCTTTTTCAGCCGTGTCTCCAAGAGGGGCCCACCTGATGACGGTCTCGGAGGACTTAAACAGGTCCGTTCTGGTAAGCCCGATCCACAAACCGACCAAAAGAAGTACCATGATACAGATTTTAACCACTGCCGTCTTTCTCATGTCTTTCCCCCTCCTGACTTCGCTTAACCCCCGCCTTTGTCGCTATCCCGCCTTACTAGGTAATAACACATCATAGCCTTGACAGCCAAATTAAAAGGACTTAAGTTTCATTACAATGGCCGGACCCGCAGAACAAGTTGCGGGTCTTTCGGCAAGTACATTCATGACATGGAAACCAAAGGCCGGAGAACCCTGTAATGGACAGAAAGATGAGAGTATTTTGGACGGGCGAAAAGCCCGCCGGAGAACCGGAGAAGTTCGACCCTCCCATTGACATGTACGAGAACAACGAGACGCTCGTCATAGAGGTCGAGCTTCCGGGGGTGGCCAAGTCCTCTCTCCGGCTTTTTGTGGAAGGGGAGAAGATAATAATTGAGGGAGCCAAGACTGAAGAGGACCTCAGTAAAAAGTCGCTGGGAGAACGGATATCATTCCTCCAGATGGAGAGGAAGTTCGGCGGTTTTTTGCGTGAGGTGGAACTGCCGGTGGCCTGCAACAACCGGGAAGCCAGGGCGGTGATGGAACACGGCGTTCTCATAATCCGGCTTCCCCTTATCAAGGAGAAACGGGGCCGGCGGCAACCCATCCCCATTGAATAGAAATTTTCGTCTCCCGTAAAAAGGTATTGTTAAAGGAGAAGGTGATATATTATGTCTGACGAACACAGGAATGAAAGCGGGCAGGAAGAAGAGGTCAAGGAGCGAAGCTCTGAAGAGAGTACCGACCTGCCCGGTACGGACGAGGCGGTGAGCCCTTCCGACGCCCAACAGATACAGATACCCCGGGAAATGCCATTGCTCCCGGTCCGGGACGTAGTGGTGTTTCCTTTCATGATCCTGCCGCTGTTCGTGGCCCGGCAAGGCTCGGTGGAGGCGGTCAATGAAGCGCTGGGAAAAGACCGGATGATTATGCTCTCCGCCCAGCGGGAGACCTCGGAGGAGGACCCCTCCCCGGAGGGAATTTACGAGACCGGCACCGTGGCCATGATCATGAGGATGCTGAAGATGCCGGACGGCCGGGTCAAGATACTGGTCCAGGGTCTCTCCCGCGCCCGGGTAAAGGAGTATGAAAAAGAGGAGCAGCCCTACACGGTCAAGATCGAGGTCCTGGAAGAGCCGGAGACCGAGAGCAGCCTCGAGACCGAGGCCCTGATGCGCAACATAAAGGAGCAGATGGAGCAGCTCATTCAATACGGGAAAACGATCCCTCCCGATTTGAGCTCGGTGCTGGACTCGCTTACCGATCCCGGCAGGTTCGCCGACCTGGTGGCTGCCAACGTGGGCCTTAACGTAAGCGACGCCCAGGAGCTCATCGAGATCATAAACCCCGTAGACCGACTGCGGCGTTTGAACGAGATGGTCCAGAAAGAGACCGAGGTCATCCAGATGCAGGCCCAGATTCAGAACCAGGCCAAGGAGGAGATGAACAAGACCCAGCGGGAGTACTACCTGCGGGAGCAGCTCCGGCAGATCCAGCAGGAGCTGGGCGACGTTGACGAGAAGGCCGCGGAGATAGAAGAGCTCCGGGAGAAGATGGAAAACGCCAAGATGCCGGAGGACGCCCGGAAGGAGGCGGAGAAGCAGTTAAAGAAGCTGGAGATGATGCACTCCGAGGCCATGGAGGCCTCCCAGGTGAGGACCTACCTCGAGTGGCTGGTCGAGCTGCCCTGGTCCAAGTCCACCCGCGACCGGCTGGACATCAAAAAGGCCAAGGGCATCCTGGACGAGGACCATTACGACCTGGAGAAGGTAAAGGAAAGGATACTCGAGTACCTGGCGGTCCGGAAGCTGAACAAGAAGATGAAAGGACCCATCCTCTGCTTTGTGGGACCGCCGGGCGTGGGAAAGACCAGCCTGGGCAGGTCCATCGCCCGCGCCATGGGCCGTAACTTCATCCGCATGAGCCTGGGCGGCATCCGGGACGAGGCCGAGATTCGCGGCCACCGTCGCACTTATGTAGGTGCTATGCCCGGCAGGATCATCCAGGGCATAAAAACCGCGGGTTCCAACAACCCGGTGTTCATGCTGGACGAGATTGACAAGGTGGGAGCGGACTTCCGCGGAGACCCTTCCGCGGCGCTCCTCGAAGTGTTGGACCCCGAGCAGAACTACTCGTTCCGGGACCACTACATCAATCTGCCTTTTGACCTCTCCCGGGTCATGTTTATCACCACCTCCAACATCACCGACACCATTCCCTCCGCCCTGCTCGACCGGATGGAGGTCATCGAGCTGCCCGGTTACATCCTGGAGGAGAAGAAGGCCATCGCCAACCAGTATCTCATACCGAAGCAGGTTGCGGAGAACGGCATCAGCCGGAACAGGATCGAGCTGACCGACGGGGCCCTGCAGACCATCATCACCCAGTACACCAAGGAGGCCGGCCTTCGTAATTTGGAGCGGGAGATCGGCAACGTCTGCCGGAAGGTGGCCCGCAAGGTGGCGGAAGGCCGTGAGAAGAAGATGGTGATCAAGGCCGACAACGTGCACAAGTACCTGGGCGTGCCCCGCTACCTCCCGGAAGAGGAGATCGAGGAGGACGAAACCGGTGTGGCCACCGGCCTGGCCTGGACACCGGCCGGCGGCGAGATTCTCCGGGTCGAGGCCAGCATCACCAAGGGCCGAGCCAGGCTCGAGCTCACCGGCCAGCTTGGAGACGTCATGCGCGAGTCCGCCCAGGCCAGCTTGAGCTACGCCAAGCGCAGGCTCGCCGACTTCAACTTGTCCGCCGATTACTTCGACAAAAGGGAGGTCCACATTCACGTGCCCGCCGGAGCTATCCCCAAGGACGGGCCCTCCGCCGGCATTACCATGGCCACCGCACTGGTCTCGGCAATGGCCCGGACCCCGGTGCGCAAGGACGTGGCCATGACCGGCGAGATAACCCTGCGCGGAAGGGTCCTCCCTATCGGAGGACTCAAGGAAAAAGCGCTGGCGGCTTTGCGAAACAAAATTCACACCATCATCATTCCCGAAAGGAACAAAAAGGACCTGGACGATATTCCGGCGCCCTTGCGCAAAAAGATAAACTTCGTCTATGCTAAGAACATGGACGAGGTACTGGAGGTCGCCCTGCTGGGAGGGCCGCCCTGGGCAAGGAAAAAGTCCACCGGGAAAAAAGGCGCCGGCAAAAAAACTCAGAAGAAAACTTCGAAAAGCACATCCAAAAAAGTGGCCCGGAGCAAAAAAAAGAGCGCCGGCAACACTAAAAAGAAAGTGGTCGCAACCAAACGAGCCGGCTCACGAACGGCAGCGTCGGACTCGCGTTCCGGAAAAAAGGGCTCGACAAAAAAATAAATGGCGAACCAGGACGAAGTGGAATCACCTCCTGACTTAGACTCCGCCGCCGGATTGTCCCGGATCGGCGAGGACGGGCTGATCGAAAGGATCAGGTCCCGGGCGGCAAGCTGTGATCCCCGCCTGATAAAAAGCATTGGCGACGACGCCGCGGTATTCGCGGCCGCGGGCACTTCCGTGGCAACCACCGACCTCGTCGTCCAGGACGTGCATTTCCGGCTGGAACGGACCGTTCCCCGATTGCTGGGAAGAAAGGCCCTGTCCGTAAACCTCTCCGACGTGGCAGCCATGGCCGCGGTCCCCAGGTTTGCTCTTCTCGGCCTGTCCGCTCCCGGCGATTTCCCGCTCCAAGTGATCGAAGAAATCCTGGAAGGCTTCCAGGAGAAGGCCTCTGAGGCCGAAGTATCACTGGCAGGCGGCGACGTGACCCGCTCGGACAAGCTGGTCATCTCTGTTTTTGTGCTCGGAGACGCCGAGCCTCCCGCACCAGTGTACCGCTCCGGCGCCCGGCCGGGCGATCATCTTTACATCACCGGCTATACCGGCGACTCGGGGCTGGGCCTTTCCCGGCTCCTGGAGATGGAACCGCGGGTGGACATGGAAAGGATATCCTCCGACCCTCTCGCAGGGCCGATCATGAAGCACCTGGACCCCGAGGTACGGCTCGAACCCGCAAGGAAAGTAGCAGGCATAGCCACCAGCATGATAGACACCTCCGACGGCATCGCAGCCGACCTGCCCCGGCTCCTCAAGGAATCCGGCGTCCCCGGAGCAGAGATCGAACTCAGGAGCGTTCCTCTTTCCGACGAGTTCAAAGAGCACTTCAAGATATCCGGCTCCATGAGCCATGAAGCCATGCAGTCCGCCCTGGCCGGAGGAGAGGATTACGAGCTGCTTTTCACCGCACCGCCCGAGTGGAACCCGCAAGGCGACATAAAGGACCTGGAAGGGGTCCCCCTTACCAGGATCGGCTCCATAACCGAATCCGCCGGCATCATTGTCCGGGACGGGCAGGGAAACTCCCTTGACATGCCGTCCCCCGCCTTCCGGCATTTTGTAAGCCCCGCCGCAGGAGAAGAGAATCCGGATGTTTGAAAACCCGTACTTGCACTGGACGCTGCTGGTGGCCCTCATCGTGGTCTGCGGGGGATTCTCTTCCGCTGAAGCCGCCCTGTTCTCCCTGGCGCCGCTCCGGCTGGTCCAGATGGAGGAAGATGGCACAAAATCCGCGGCTGTCATAAGAAAGCTCCTGGAGTCGCCCCGCGAACTGATCGTGTCCCTGGGAGTGGGAAGCGAGCTCAGCCGGGCCGGCCTAGTGGTTCTCATCACCTGGATGGCGGCCTCCCGCGGATACCTTCCCTCGACAGAGGGGGAACTCCTGTGGCACGGATACCCGCTTCTTACCATTGCTGTTGCCTTCGCCGCTTCCGTGTTCGTTCTTCTCTTCGCTGCCCAGGCCGCTCCCAAGGCGGTGGGGGTTTTTTACAATGACGGGATCTCCCGGGCCGTCGCGCCTTCGGTTCTCGCCTTTAAAAGACTGGCCTTTCCCGTCTGGTGGAGCTTCCAGTTGATCGTCAACTTTTTCTTCCGGGCCCTGGGCGCCGGTGACTGGGAGAGCATTGAAGACCAGATGGAAGAGAGCGACATGAAAGGGCTGGTGGAAAGCGGCAGCAGGGACGGCCTCCTTGACGTAACCGAGCGGGAGCTTTTGGTCAACCTGCTTCGGTCCGGAGATATCACCGCGGAGGAGATCATGACCCCCCGGCACGAGATAGTGGGCATATCCGCTGACGACTCCCTGCTCGCGGCCGGAGCGTTGATCCAGAAGCAGAACTACTCCCGCATTCCGGTGTATGAAGGCGACCTGGAGAACATCGTGGGCATAATCACCGCCAAGAGCCTGCTCCGGCCGGTGGCTGCCGGCCGCAAGCGGGAGAGCGTCGCGGTGCGGGAGGTTATGAGGCCTCCCTTGCACGTGCCGGAAAGCCGGAGGCTCCGGGACCTTATGCTCGACTTCAAGAACAGCAGGAACCACATGGGACTGGTAGTGGACGAGTTCGGCTCCCACGTGGGGCTGGTGACCATGGAGGACGTGCTGGAGGAGATTTTCGGCGAGGTCCGCGAGCGAGAGGAGGCCGAGTTCGAAAGGGTAGGGGACAACCACTGGCACGTGCAGGGACGGCTCGAGCTCCGGGAGTTCAACGTGCGCACGGGCGCGGACATACCTTCGGACGTGACCCGCACCGTGGCCGGCCTGGTGCTCTCCTTCCTGGGACGGCGTCCCCGACCCGGCGACGAGGTCAGGATTTACGGCTTCCGGTTCATGGTTCTCGAGTGTCATGGCATCATCATAAACCGGCTGGACGTGGTCCGGGAGGAAACCGAATGAACACCGTCATCCTGGTGGTTGTCCTGGGACTGCTCTTGAACGCTTTCTTTTCGGGAGCCGAGATATCGCTGTTCTTCGCCGACCGGGCCGTGTTGAGAGGCAAGGCGGCGAACGGCTCCCGCGGCGCCGGCCAGGTGGAAAGGTTCCTGGACCGGCCCCAGTGGCTCTTGGCCACCGCGCTGGTGGGATCGGCAATCTCCATAGCAGCGGCAGCCGTTTCCTTGTCCGTCTACTGCATGGACAGCTACGGACAGTGGGGGGCGCTGATCGCTTTGGCGGTGATTGCGCCCTTGTTCATCGTGTTCGGACAAATCCTTCCCCGCAGCTTCTTTTATCCGCGGGCCAACACCTACGCCCCCCGCATGATACTGCTTTTGAAACTGTTTTACTACCTGTTCCTGCCGGTCCTGGTCCTTCTTATGGGAGCGCTCCGGCTGTTTTTGCGGGTGGCCGGCAAGACGGGCAAGGAAGGCTCTTTCTGGTACACCCGCGACGAGCTCAAGCTCCTGCTCACCCAGGCGGACAACCACTCGCTCATGGACGAAGAGAGCAGGCAGATGATTGACCGCATCTTCGAGTTCAGCGAGACAGTGGTGGAAGACGCCATGATCCCGCTGGTCGAGGTCGAGGGAGTATCAGAGGATTCCACCATCGGCGAGGTGCTCCGGAGGTCGTCCCGCAAGCTCTACAGCCGCTACCCGGTCTGGCAGGACCGGATAGACAATATGGTGGGAATGGTCGAGATTTTCGACTTCCTCGAAGCCGGCGACCTGGAGCGGCCGGTCAAGGAGTTCATGAAAGAGGTCGAGTACATTCCCTTTAACAAGCCCATTGACGAGCTCTTGTTCGCCATGCAGCAGAAGAACTTCAACTTCGCGGTGGTGGTGGACGAGTACGGCGGATGCATAGGCGTCATCACCCGCGAGGACATCGTCGAGGAGATAGTGGGCGAGATAGAGGACGAGCACGACAGCCACCTCATACTTTACCGCCGCATTGACCAGGACCGCGTCAGCATAAGCGCCCGCATGGAGATAGACGACGTGAACGAGATACTGGGCTGGTCCCTGCCGGAAGGAGATTACGAGACCCTGGGAGGGTTCCTGCTCTCGCTTTTCAAACGAGTGCCCCGACCGGGCGAGCGCATAAGGTACCGCGACATGGTCTTCGTCATAAAAGACGCCACCCCCCGCGCCATCCAGGAAGTCGTGGTCGAAGGTGCTTAATGATCCCCTGCTAAAAAATACGATTAATACTCCTCCAGGCCCGCTCTCCTCCGTGCGAGCGACTTTCAGTCGCGATCTCTCTCTGTTCCGTAAGCTCAAGGTCTCTTCTTCTCTTCCCTTTGCGACTCAGCGTCTTTGCGTGAAACCCTCTAAACGCAACGCCCCGGGACCGCCAGGTTCCAGCCTGGCTCTAAACGCAATGTCACCACGCCGCAACGATTTTTCCTTTTTTCTCTATCTCCATGAAAATAAACTCCTCCGCACAAGTTCTCTTCCGATCAAGCAATCCTCCGAGCAATAAATCTCTTCTTCTCTTCCCTTTGCGACTCAGCGTCTTTGCGTGAAACCCTCTTCCCCGTCGCGCCATAGCGTCGTAGCGTTTCATCCCCCTCCGCCTGAAATCTCCAAACGCAAACGCCGCTACGCCGCAACGATTCTTTTTGCAAGATGACTCCTGTGCGAGCGACTTTCAGTCGCGATATCTCTCAATTTTTTTAAGCTCAATAAATCTTCCCTCTTCCGTAGCGCCGTCGCGCCGTTGCGTTTAAAGCCGCCCTTCGAGAACTCCGCCCCTTCTAGATCGGGGGACACCATACATAACTCCCTTTTTCCCAGGGTTACTCCCTCGATGATCAGACCTTTTCCAAGAGGCTCATCTTACAGCCGTAAACCCGAAGGGTTTAATATGAGTAGCCGAAGGCGCCGGCCTACGGAAGGCATGGCCGGCCGCGGCACCCGTCCCCGAAGGGGGCGAACAAAAGCCGGGATTGGCAGTCCCCCTCGTGTCCTTGGTCCGGCCCCTTCAGGGCCGAAGAAAATCATGGGTGATCCCGGTCCGTAGGCTTCACCTACGGCTACCCAAATTGTTTCCCTTCGGGAAATACTGTGCGGGGGCTGATCTTCACAATCAAGTTTCTGCTTGGTGTGGGGGTTTGGGAGGAGAGGCGCCAATTTGCTGAGCTTGGGGGCCGGAGGGCCGGCGGACCGGCCAGCGAGCTTGCCGGGGGAGAAAGCGAAAGCAAGCTTTCCTGTCTGCGTGCCTGTCTGCGTGCGGAACGCACAGGCAGGCAACACGCACAGGCAGGCGCAGTCCAAAGGGGGTACTTTCGGAGTGCGCGCGGCTTGCCGCCGCTTTGTGTCAGGGAGCTTGCTCCCGTTATGGTAGACATCGGCGCTACTTGTTCTATACATGCAACCAAGCCGGCGGACCGGCAAGCAAGCTTGCCGGAAGAGAAAGCGAAAGCAAGCTTTCGCAGTCCAAAGGTCCGAGACCTCTCCCGCTGCCTTTCAGGCCGCATATATTGTATGTGTGATGTTTTCCAGGGGCTCGCGCCCCTGGCTATTTTCCTGCGCCCCTTTGGGGCTTTAAAAGGTTTCCCGGTTATCACCCCGGGCTATAGTCTTTCGTCCCTTCGGGACTTGAGAAGCCGGGCTTGATCGCGGCTGGAAGTCGCTCGCACTAAAGTGATGTTGAAAAAAGAACCGTTGCGGCGTTGTGACGTTGCGTTTAGAGCCAGGCTTCCGCCTGACGGTCCCGGGGGAATTTTGCCAGGCTGGTGCCTGGCGGTCCCGGGGGGAGTTGCGTTTGGAGCCAGGCTGGGCTTATGGTGGGAGAGACCTCCCTGTCTGCGTGCGGAACGCACAGGCAGGCAGGTCTCGATTATCGTGAGCAGGAGCTCACTCCCACCCGGATATGCTATGCGGGCGGCGATAAGCCGCAGGATGAAACCATCCTGTGCCAATGGCACCCGGATAGACGAGCTATCCGGGCTACCGATTCATCCTGCGCTTTTTCAGCGCCAGGCTGGAGCCTGGCGCTCCCGGGGGAGTTTGCCGGGCTTCCGCCTGGCGGTCCCGGGGGCAGGGCTCAGACTTTTGCAATCAACTTCATCCTCACAATACCTCCCCTGAATCTCTTTCCTGCAGGGTTTGTAGGATGATGATCAAATAAATTTCGAGCTATGAGGAAACAGACCCGGATCGGAAATGAGGGTCTGGGCCCGCACCTCTTTTGATAGCTCCGGCCATGCTTCCTACCCGCTCGGCAAGCCGGGGGTCCAGGTCGTTGCCCTGTGAGCTGAACATGTGCCGGACTGTGTATGGTTTCAGGAGGGGGTTACTTTGTCCGGCGGTTTTTCGCTTAACATGAGTTCCGGTAAACTCCGGATTGCTCCGAGTCCCTTCATTGTGCGGGTTTGCCTTGATAGGTGTCCTTGAGTTGTCCTTCATTTTGCATTGTGCTTTTAACTGACAATCCGGGAGCTTCTTTCGCCCTTTTTTTTGCCGGATTAAATTTTTTTAATTTTCACTTGACATAAACTTTGCCTGTAGTCTAACTTATTTACAGGAAGTGAAGGAATTCCCCGGGGACGACTCTCGAGGTCCCGGGAAATAAAAAGCCGGAAGTAAGGAGGCGTGAGTAACATGTCCGATCGTTTGGGATGGGGTATTATCGGGACGGGCCGCCGCGCCCGTGAAGTTATGATTCCAGCCTTGTTCTCTTCAGCAGGATCAGAGATCGTGGGTGTTTGCAGCCGGGAGCCGGAAGGAGTTCGGGACTCCCTTTCCGATTGGCCGGAGTTCCGTGTTTACGACGGCCCGGAAAAGCTGGTGGAGGACGACTCCATTCAGGTGGCCTACATATCCTCTCCCAACTTCATGCACGTACCCCACGCCGTGCAGTGCATAGATGCGGGCAAGCACATCTTCATGGAAGCGCCCATGGCTCTCAGCGTGGACGGGGCCCACAAGGTGCAGGAGAAGGCCCGGGCCGCGGGCGTGCAGGTGGGTCTGGCTTTTCAATCGCGTTTCCATCCGGCGCTGGAGAAGCTGAAAGAAGAGGTACGGGAGGGCGCGATCGGCGAGGTCCTTTGCCTGGAAGCTGGCTTTCTGGACCGGGAGGACCTTCCGCCCGGCTGGTGGCAGGACTCCGCCCGCGCCGGTCCGGCCGCTCTAATGCGCTACACCACTCATGCCATAGACCTCCTGTGCTGGATAAAAAACAAGAGCGTGGTCGAGGTCGGCGGAATGGGCACCGACATCGGTCATCCTTCCATAAACCGGATGGCCTCGGTCATGCTCCGGTTCGAGGACGAAACTCAGGGCATGGCAGTGGGCGGTTGCGGCATGGGCGAGTTACAGCACTATGTACGGGCGGAAGGCGACCGCGGCAGGATCGAGGTCCAGGGCGATTTCAACGGCGATAACCTGACCGTGTTTAGAAAGACCACTGAGGGCGACACCGAAGAGATCCGGTTCGAGCCGGACGACCCGGTGGGAAAGATGGTGGCCGCCTTTACCCGGGCCCTCCGGGAAGAAGGGGATTACCAGCCCGCGGGCACCGAAGGTAAGGAAATCGCGGTTATAACCTGTTCCGCCATAGACGCCATGAAATCACGACGGGTGGTCAAATCAGGCGAGGTCCTCCGGGTTACGTGACCGATAATACCGGCAAGGAAAAAGCCGGCCGCCTTTAAAGCACCCGGTGGACCTCCCCGGACCGGATGAAGTAAAGCGACGCCTCTTTTACCGGCTCGCCGGTTAGGCTCTTCCAGGCCCGAGAGTAAATCTCGATCTGCGGAGCGTAATGGTCGGCCAGGTTTTTCGCCTGAGCCGCGGCATCGGTCTTGTAATCCACCAGCACCCAGCCGTCTTCCTCCTGAAATGCCAGGTCCACCACTCCCCGGGCCAGGACCGGCGGGCCGTCCTCGCTCTCCAGCCTGGTCTCGAACGGGACCTCGGTCAGGTGCCTTTTGCTTTGCATGGCCCGCTGCCAGAGCTCCGAGGACATCACTTCCCGGACCACTGATGCCGCGGTTTCGGAAAGGTCTGGGGACAGGCCCTGCTCGGCCAGCACGGATTTGGCGCGGGCCTCGAGATCGGCGTCCGGCACGTCCATGGCCACCTGGAGCAGGGCATGGACGGCCGACCCCCACTCGACCCCGTGCTCGCCCGACATCTGCGGCTCTTCCGTACCGGGGGCCTGCTCGTAAATGTGGGGCTCCTGCTCGCTTCGTTCGGAGATGGCCAGTTGCTTGGCCGCCCGCGAGACATAGGTGGGCCTGGCAACGCGCTCCATCCGGTCCGCTATCTCCTGGTGCGCCTGCTTTACCGTGTTGGTGTCCAGAAGCTCCTCCGGACGGACCGCGGGCGCGACCTCGCCCGACTCGGGCAGCTCGGGGACCTCCGCAAGATACGGCTCGAAGAAGCTCCACCTGCTGTATTTGTCTTTCTTTCTGTTTTTCTCTTCATATCGGGTGATAACAAGGGCGGCGCCGGCCCGGGTGGCGGCCACGTACAAGAACCGAAGCTGCTCCGCCTCCTGGAAACTTCTTTCTTTGTTCTCCAGTTCCTCCCATCCCGGCGGCCGGGCTATGGTATCGCCTTTCTGTCCATACTGGTTGCGCTTGTACAAGTGCATGTACCCCGTTATTCTCTCTGCGCTTCTGTCCACGTACAGTTCCGGGGAGATTTTGACTTTTCCGTAAGGCTCGGCCAGAAACACCACCGGCGCTTCCAGCCCTTTGACCTTGTGCAGGTTCATGACCTTTACCACCGCGTCGGTGGAAGGCCGCACCGATATGCCGTCATACCTCTCAGCCTGGTCCACCAGCTCGCCCAGGTAAGAGACCAGTTGGGAACCAGACCAGGTCCGGCCCTGGAACCGGCGCACAAGCTCGACTGCCTTGGCCATGCTTCCGGCCTCCACGTCCCCTCCCGGCCGGCAGGAGGCCAGCACCATAAGACCCAGGTCGCCCACCGTCTTCTCGAACGCCGACACCGGCGGAAGAAGAGACAGCCAGGACGAGTAACGCCGAAGCCGCATAAACGCGTCCTCGAAGGACTGCGTGTCCGCCGGCGTAAGTCCTTCCGGAACCTGCGAACGATAATTGAACCGCCCGCCCGCCCGCTTGAAGTCGTAAAGCGATGCGTCGCTGATACCGAAAAGCTCGCTCCGGAGCACCGACACCAGGGCCACCGGATCGTCCGGCCGGACCACCGCCATAAGCACCTTGTATAAAAGCCGAAGCTCCCGGACCTCGTTTAAAGCGGCGCCGCCGGTGACCTGGTGGGGGACGCCGTACTCCTGGAGCTTGCGGGCGTAGGCGCTCAGATTTTGTTTAGTGGGAGTTACAATCATGAAGTCGCCGTAACCCGCATAGGGGCTTACTCCCTCTTCCAGGTCCTTCCGGCTTCTCGGGAGGCGCTTTTGATCGTGCACCGCCTCGGCAATAGTTCGTGCAATCCGGTCAGCCTCGTAGTCTATGATCGTTTCCTTGTTGGTGCACTCCTCCGGAATAGTAAGCTGATAGATGCCGGAAAGCTCGCCTTCGGTTGACTCGATCCGACCCGGCTGAAGCGCCACCCAGGCGGGCGACTCATCCGACTCCTCTCCCGGAAAGCGGCCCATGCCCTCTTCCGGCTTTTCCTCTTCGCTCTCTTGCGAAGACCCGCCGGGCTCGAACACCCGGTTCACCCACTCGATTATGTCCTCCCGGGTCCGGAAGTTGGCGCTCAAGGAGACGACCCTGCCAGCGGAGTCTTTCTCTCCTTTTTGGATTATCTCCTTGACCTCGTTATAGGTTATGATGTCCGCCCGCCGGAACCGGTAGATGGACTGCTTGGGGTCTCCCACCACGAAGAGCGATCCGGGCCGGGGATTGCATTTCCTCCAATCGGTCTGCCCGGGATCGTCAGCGGTAAGTAGCATCATGACCTCTGCCTGGATCGGGTCGGTGTCCTGGAACTCGTCCACCAGAAGGTGAGTGTAGCGCTCCCGGAAGTACTCGCGGATATGCGGCTTGTCCTTCAACAGCGAAGCCGCCTTCATGAGAAGGTCCTGGTAGTTGAGACTGCCGCTCTCCCGGCGGAGCCGGTCGTAGATGTCCCGCGCTTCCTCAAAGACCTTGAGTACCAGGGGATAGCGGGCCTCGTAAAACCTTTGCAGGGCAGGCTTGACCGCCTGCTCCTGGAAGTCCAACCAGTTCTGGTGTTCGTCTTTGGCATCCTGTGTAGTGAAGTGGCCGGTTCCGGCCCACACCTTTTGAGTAACACCGAGCTTGCCGGTAAAACGTGAGAGTACCTCTACGCACTGGGCGGGCTCGTAAAGGTCGGTATAATGAGAGGCTATCCTGGGAATGCTCTTGTACTTGGGTATCAGCTTGTCATTGCCGCAGTCGTCCGGGAGCTTTTTCGCCTTCTCCCGCATGTCGTCAATATAGCTTTCGATCTCCCGGACCGTTTGTGCAAACCCGGTAAGCCCCGGGCCTTCTTCCGCCGGCCACTCCTGTACGTCCGGGTAGTTGCAGAAATTGTTTATGAAAAATCCCATAAGCTCCTGAAGGTCGAGGCCCAGGTGCTCCAGGCTCTCCAGCAGCCCTTCCGGGTCATTTGTGCGCAGTCGGCTTATATACTCGCGCCAGGCTTCTTTCCGAAGCCGGTAATCATCTTCCTCCTCCAACTCGGTAAAGGCCAGGTCCACTCCCGCCTCTACCGGCCGCTCCCTGAGAAGCCGGGAGCAAAAGCTGTGGATGGTCCCGATGTAACACTTGTCTATGTCGGAGAGGGCCTTTTCGAGCCGTTCTTTCTCCGCTCCCGATGATTCGGAGACCGCGTGCTCGAGCCGGACGCGGAACTTTCCCCGCAGCTCGGCCGCGGCCTTCCTGGTAAAGGTGACTGCGGCCAGGGTGGTTATGGACCCGCACTCGCCGGAGCGGAGCAGCGCCGCCATCCGGTCAATCATGCTGGTGGTCTTGCCGGTCCCCGCGGCAGCCTCGACCAGGAGGTTCCGCCCGAGCTCGCTTACGATTAGGTCCCGCTGGTCCCGGTCGGGAGGCCCTTCCCTTTTTTCACTCATCCTTGTCCTCCAGACCCCGCAGCTTCCGGAAGGGCCTTAACATCTCGTTTTCCGGGTTGGAAAGCTTGGAGTTTATAAAAGACTTCTCCTCTTCGCTTACGGCTTCCCGGTAGTCGCAGAACTTGTAGTCGTCCTTTATATCCGAGACGGGAAAGCATCCGGCGGCCATGAGCTCGCAAAGCTCCTGGATCACTTCTCTTCCTCCCTCAAGCTCGCGGTCGCTCCAGGAAATCCTCTCTCCGTGCAGCGCTGTTCCCGGAAAGAAGTATCCGAACCGGACCACCGAGGCCCCCGGATAAAGCTCGGAAAGGCGGGACCGGGCCAGGTCCAGGTAAAGAGCGTTCTGGACCACCCGGCCGCCCTGAAACGGGTCCTCGAGGGAGTAGCGATTTTTACTGCCCGTCTTGTAGTCCCACACCGCGAACTTATTGCGCCCCTCCTCCACCAGCTCGTCCACCCGGTCCAGCCGGCCCCAGGCCCGCACGCTTCTTCCATCCGGCAACCGCAGAGGCACGGGATGAGAGGTGTCGAGTTCAGTGGACTCCTTGTCGGAAGGAAGACCGATACAGGCCTCGAAAAACACCGGCCGCGCGCTTGCACAATAAATTTCTTCTTCCAGGAGAAAAATGCGGGCGCACTGCAAAAGGTTGTTTCTCTCCCGCTCGAACACGTCCGGTCCGGGCGGGGGCTTTAACTCCGCTGTCTTCTCCGCCTCCTCCCGGACTATCTCCATGAGCCGGTCCATGTGCCGTTCAGCGCCGGGGAGTTCCGAGTCCCGCTGGAGCTCGGACATGAACCTTCGGAACACCTCGTGGAGGAGGCTTCCTCTCTCGAGGTGGTCGAGCCAGACCTCGGGGTCCATGACGTACTCTTCCGGCGGCTCGATCCTGAGTACATATTTAAAGAAGAAGTCGAGCGGCCACCTGCCCATCTTTTCCAGCTTGGAGGATGAGAGCACCATGCCCTCCTTGCGGGCAGGGTCAATGTCTTCTCCCGCTCGGGGCACGTATCCGTCGTACTCGGTAAACCTGTTGCTCTCTCGGGCGGCGCGGGCCTTGAACCCCCGACCCAGGTGGGGGAAGTGCTTGGCCAGGATGATCTCCGGGTCCTTGATGCCGGTGTCCCCGCACATGCGGCGTATCCACCACTCATTGTAGTCAATGCATGTTTTCTCGTCTTCCGGGGCAAAGGACACCGGGGGTGGAAGCCACCTGTAAAGCTCGTCCAGGACGCCTTCTTTCAGGCCGGAGAGGATGCGGAAGGCGGAGAGCATTGCAGTGGAGGGGAACATGTCCCGGTCGTCCTCCAGGTCCCGGCAGGAGTAGCTCAAGGTGACCCGCCCCCGCAGGCGGGCCAGGAGCCGGGCAAAGCCCTGCGTCTTCAGCTCGGTACGGCCCGAGGAAGTGGGAAGGCGCTCGGAAACTGCGTTTCGTTCCTTGTCCAGGAGAAGCGGGTCCTGGAACCCGACTCCCGGAAAGCGGGACTCGTCCAGGCCGATGATATAGGTGTAAGGCCGGCCGGAATGACCGCCGCCGGAAAGAGGCGAGATATACAAGCAGCCGGGGCGAGGGCCCAGACCGCCCACCATGCCGCCTCGGGAGAGCTCCTCCAGCCACTCCAGGAGGTCCCGCCCGGGAAGGCCCTCTTCCAGGTGGTCTTGCAACTCCTCCACGTTCCGCAACAACAGGCGGCGGCTGTACTCGTCCAGTTGGTTCACCGACCGGGCGTGCGTCCCAAGGAAGGCGGCCGCGCTTTGCAGAAACGCTTCCGGGCCTTCCTCCGGACCGGCGAGCTCCAGCAAGGAACCCGCCAGCTCGCGCAGGGACTCGAGCTCCCTTGCTTTCCGAGTTCGGGCCTCCCGGCCGGGACCTTCTTCATCATCCCGCGAACGGGACACTCCCCTTTCCGAGAGCAGCTTGATCTCCCTCTCTAAAAGCGGAAGGTACCGGTCGGCTCCTCCGCCCACCGGGACCCGCCGGAAAAGAGCGGCCAGGCTGCTGTAAACCAGAGGTTCGCCCTCTTCCCAAGTCAGGTTCAACAGCCCGTCCTCTATCATCCGCACCAGCGTGGATTGAGGATATCCGTCCCGCATCCAGGAGATAAAACCCTGAAGCGCACGGGCCGGCCTCGAGTAGCGCGAAGGTATCCCCTCCTGGAAAGTGGCCGGCAGATACCCCTCCCCCAAAGGGCTGAGCAGGCAGGAAAGCTCGTAGAGGAGAGGAACGTAGGTCTCGGAGTCGGTATGGATGATCTCGACCTGGTCAAAAGGAATGCTGTTTTCTACGAGCCGGCGGAGGACCTCCCGGACTTCGTTGACTTCTCCCACCGCCCGGAAAAGCGACGCGCTGCCGTCCTCGTTCGGAGCGGGAGCGTTCGCCGGATCGTTGATCCAGCCCAGCAGGCCGCTGTCGGAAACAGGACCGGAGCGGGCCGCACCCGGTTGATCAACCCCCACCGCTGAGCGGGACTTCTCCGGGAAGCTCTTCCACAGCTCGCGCTCCATATAGGAAAGCCCCTCGTGCAGGTCGGAGGGGATGATGATCTCCACTTCTTCCGTAAACCGACCGTGCGACTCACCCAGGAGCGAGACCGCCAGAGCAAGCACCCCGGCGTAATCCAGGAGCGATCTCTTGTCGAGCTCCTTTTCGAAAGCGACAAGCAGCTCTTTGATCTCCCGGCCTTTAGCGCCGACCTCGAAGTCGCTCTCCCGGAGCGTGTCCGCGGAAACACCCGACAGCCGGAGATCGGACACTCCGCGAAGAGCAGTCCGGACAAGACCGGGGGTCCTGGCCAGGCCGAAAACATAGCCTTCTCCCGGCCCCTGAAGTCGAGCGAGAACCCTGTCCATCAAGAGCTCCGAGCCCAGCCCGCTTACATAAGAGAGCCCGCGCCTTTCCATCTCGGGGGAAGCAAGCTCGAGGGCCAGCCCGGCAAAGGTCTTCACCCGGGCGTTCAGTACCGGCGCCCCCTGCCAGGAAAGCCGGTCCAGCCACTGAAAGCCGGTGCGCAGGGAAGGCGACATGATCCACTTCTCGCCCGTGCGGTTGCGCTTGAAGACCTCGGCGAGCTCGGTAAGCTGTCGGTTAAGACCTGATTGCATCTGTCCTCCCCCGAGTAGGTTTGTTTGCCGCTTGCGCCGGCACGTTAAAGAACAACATCCTGATTCTCCCCTTCACTATGTTTTAAGTATCCGGCCCTTGTCAAGGCTGGGCATGGGCAACTTTTATGTAATGACACAGGCCCGGTGCAGGGACGCCTGGATTTGTGAGCCCTTGTTACTTAATTCATGGTAGTCCGCCGCTGTTTCAACCGTTAAAGAAGAGGTGGAAGTGGAGGGACCCGGGTCCTGCCGCCACTTTTTAAGTTCCGGATAAAAAAAGCGGTTTTCCCGTAGATAGCTGGAGTCCGACTTGTTGGTTTATCCTTCCGGCAAGCTCAGGAAAAACTTGATGGTGGTGTTTCCCAGCGTGATCATGTCTGCGTTGCTTAGGTTTGATACTGATACCCACTTGTCGTTCAGGAAGGTGCCGTTGGTGGAACGTAGGTCTTTTATTATGACGCGGGTTGCGCTCATGAACTCGATGGAGGCGTGTTTCCTGGAGACGCCGGGGTCGGAGAGCTGAAAGTCGCCGCTTCTTCCCAGGACCACGCCGCGTTTTTTCAGGATGTACTTCTTGCCGGAGTCCGGACCCGCGGTTACCTGGAGACCGGCCTTGGCACCGGGGGGAAGCTGGCCCTCCAGCGGGTCCTTGCCCTCCCGCTCCTCCAGGACCTGGGTCGTCTCGTTCTCGTCTACCTCCTGCTCTTGTTCGGCCTCTTCCGCCCCAAGGCTCGCCCAGCTCGCGCTCTGGGCGCTCTGTTTTATGTCCACCCGGAACACCGTGCCCCCGCAGGTTATCTCGTCGCCGCTGTTTATAAAAGCCTCAAATACCTGGCCGCCGTTCAAAAGGGTCCCGTTGGTGGAGTTCAAGTCCTGGACGTAAAGCCGGCCGTTCTCGAAACCGATCTCGGCGTGCTCGCCGGACACGGAATTGTCCTGGAGAACTATGTCGCCCTTGTCGCGGCCCACCGTGTTCTTTCTTTTATGGAGCTTCATGGACTTCCCTTCCAGCGGCCCGGAGAGGAAGGTCACCTGCACCAGTAAGCCGGGCGGGAGGGGCCCGTCTTCGGAGAACTCGCTCCGGATCATGGTCTTGTCACTCATGGTAACGCTCCGTGTAAGATAACGCTTACCTTTAATTTTGGCTCTTCAGGATTAAGCGTACTTGAACCTGGAGTTTGAAGATTATTTTATTGGGGAACAAAGAAAATGAACTTTTGGTATTTCGGGATATTACAATGTTTACGTTGTTTACCCAGCCGGTTTGTCCGGCTTGCGCCAAGAGCTATTTTCTTTGTACCCTACAAATTCCAGTTTAGCATAATCCGTTTAAGACTTTGTCAAGGGCTCCCAAAGGGAGCCGCGCTCACGCGCGGGCATGCCCCTTGACAAAGTCGCGGATTGTGCTTTTAAGGTCTGCGTCAGCACGAAAGTACGCTTAATCTTGATGGACCTTAATTTTTAATTTATTTTATTTTGGCTTGCCCGTCAAGTAGAGCTTTTCAGGGTGAAGTTTTCCCATTTTTCAAACTTGAGAGCTTCTTGCAAAAAGGTTGACCGCATGGAGGGAGAGACCTCCCGGTCTCGATCATCGCGAACGTCCTTCTTACATCAAGCTGCCGGTGATTCCGCAGTAAAGCGCAGTATAAGTTTGCCTTTATGAATGATTGTTTTCTGTAGAAATGATGTGATATGTGCGAGCGGCTTTAGCCGCGATGAGCTCACTCGCATGGAGTTTATTCTCTCTCGAAAAGTTTGGCTCTTCCGGTTTCATGGTACCTGCAATGCCGGATGCCCTTGGATGTGAGGTAAATCTATTATTGTTAATCAGATTCTTAGAAGGCGATCTGGAAGACGCGTTTAGCGCTTTCGGGCTACCAGCGGGGAAAGGGAAAAGGCCGGAACATGTCCGCCCCCCCCCGCTGTTTAGCCACCAGCCTCGGCGCTCGGGTCGAACGCCTGCCTTGCCCTATCCTCCGAGCTGG
>JAWOBU010000119.1:0-8799 GCA_046484135.1 bacterium | reverse complement strand
AGCCGGTTCTCATCCTTGTAATTCATGGTTACCACTGCCACGTCATCCGTTAGCTCCCAGTTGGTCCACTCCATTTTCTTTCAAGCCTCCTTCTTATGTAAGAGATACATTACTTTCTCAATCCGCTGAAAAGCACCACACCGAGTACCCCGAAGATCACGTTCGCCGACCATGCCGCCACCACCGGCGATACCAGCCCGCCTTTGCCCAGCGAGATGAACTCGGCGATGATCACGTAGTAAACAAACCCTACAATGATGGCGCCCAGTATGGACACGGCCAGCCCGGAAGAGCGGACGGGCCGGATGGCGAGCGGGGTCCCCGCCAGGATCAGGATCACCGCGGCAAAAGGTATGGCGACCCGGGCCTGTCTTTCCACCTTGTAGGCGGCGTTGCTGCGGCCGTGTTTCTTGATTCTCTTTATTTGTCGGTTGAGCTCGGACAGGGTCATCTCTTCCGGAAGCCGCTGCACCCGGAGCAGGTCTTTTTTGGTAGCGGGAATGTCGAGCATTGCCTGCTCTGCCGTCTCGGTGTGGGGCGGGTCCATTCCGGAAAAGTAACGGTGGACCACGTTCTTCATGGTCCATCCTTTTTGGGGCTCGTAGTAAGCTTCTTTTGCGAGCGTCTGCTTTACAAGCTGAAAGTCGGGGTCCAGGTGATACACGGTCAGGGACTTGATATGTCCGGTGTTTCTGTTCAGGTGGCCCGCCCGCAGGATATAGCGGGTGTCCCGGTGCTCGCTTACGTACCAGAGCCGGTTTTCCTCTTCTTTGTCCTTTCCTTTTATCTTCTCCTCCATGTTGAAGAAGTAGCGGTTGCCGTAAGGGACCAGGGTGTTGCCCAGCACGAACAGCCCGGCAAAGATGAAAAAGGAGGAGATGAGAACGGGCATGGCTGCGCGGGCAATGGAGACCCCCGCCGCCCGGACTGCCATGATCTCGAACCTCTGGTTGAAGGTCCCCATGGTTATCATGGCGGAGATAAGGGCAGCCACCGGCGCGGTCATGTATAGGGTCTGGGGAAGCTGGAGCAGATGGAAGTAAACGATCTCGCCGAACGACGCCCCCTTTTTGCCCATGAGGTAAGTCATGGAGTCAAGCACGCTCAAGGCGGTAAACAAAAAAGCCACGATAAAAATAGAGCCCAGAAAGACGCCCAGGAAAGAACGGAGGACGTAGCGGTCGGTTATCTTCATCTGCGCTTTCTCCGTCGTTCCAGGTAGTCGCGGACCCGGTCCGTCAGGTAGTAGATCATGTCCTCGGTCCATGAAATCATGAGGATGGAGCGCTCCAGGTTCTTCTGGCGGAGCATGTAAAGGCCGGTTAAAAGGATAAACGTGCCGGGAAGCCACATGGCCGCGGCCGGCGGGATCATGGCCTTGAGCGCGGCAAAGGTAGAGAGGACCATGAGGTAGTAAAACAGGGCGGCGAGAAACACCGAAACAATGATGGCCCGCGACCGGCCGGCGCGGGGCGGCTGGATGCCGAGCGGCACCGCCCAGAAGCAGAGCGCGATGCAGCCGAAAGGATAGGCGAGTCGCTCGTGCCACAGGATTTTCAACTTCATGAGGTGTTCGTCTTCTTTTCCGCTCCGGTCTTTTTTGTTCTCCAGCCGGCTGATGGCGCCTCTCATGCTGACCGCGTCCATGGCCTTTCGTCTCTCGTCGCTGGACATGCCCGGGTCGTCAATGTCGAGCCGGATGCGGCAGTTCTGAAAGGATATGTAATCGTTCCTTTCCTGCCTCCGGTCCTCGTTGATGAGGACCCCGTTTTGGAGCCACAGCTCGTTAACGAGGAGGTCCTTGTCGTGCACGAACCTTCCCGAGCCCGCTATGATGGTCCGGCGGAGCTTCCAGGCGGGCCGGTGGCGCTTCCATCTCTCCTGGGAGGCCATTACCCCTCTAAGCTCGCCGTCCGGCTTTTTCTCTTTCACGTAAAAGGTGAAGTCATGAAGGAGCTCGATAAAGGTGCGCTCGGTTACCGCTGACTCGGTCCTGGTTTTGACGATCATGTACTCCAGCGATTGGATGGCGCGGGAAGAGGCGGGCGCCAGGTACTGGGACGAGAGCAGCCCCAGGCAGAAGGCGAACACGGAGAAAAGGAGAACGGAAGGGAACCAGCGATAGAGGCTGATTCCGGCGGCCTTTAAGGACACGATCTCGTTGTCCGAGCTCAGTCTTCCCACCGCCAGCAGTATGGAGAAGAGCGTAACAATCGGGATTATGATGACGAGCACCTCGGGAAGGTGGTAGACGAGGAGCTTGACGATATACACCGGGCTGATCCCCCGGTTGACCGCGTACTCCGTCAGTCGGATGATCCTCTGGCTCATGAAAAGGAGGGTTATAATAACCAGGGAGACAATGAAAAGCGCGCCCACCTCCCGGATCACGTATGCGCGGATGATCCTCATATCCATATCATAGGCGCGCCGGCGGCAGCGATCAAACCCGGCAGGCACGGCTCACTCCTTTGGCCGGGAGCATTGTTTCGCATGGGCTTATAAAGCTGCCGGCGGTCTTTCGGATATTGAGTTTGGCTGCTTCGCATGATACTAATAGTTGAGGCAACTTTTACAAGCGTAAATTCACTTAGTGATCGCTGGCGGAGGTCGAGGATGAGACATGGGTTCCGGGCGTATCTCGGGATTACATTGATACTTTTTTTATGTTATTGTCGGCCGCTTTTTCCCCAAGAGGACCCGGCCGGGGAGGAGACCTCGGGGGCTGCTGAGATAGAGGCATTGGCCGATCCCTCCGCTACGGAAATGCCCAAGGCCGACAGCGGGGAGTACGCGGTTCCGCAGGGCCCTGATTATGACACCGTAGTGCTGGAAGGCCTGACCTCGCAGGAGGTCAGCGCTTCCGGCATGCCGGAGTTTAAGAAGGTCATCCGGCTGACCGAGAAGGAAGCGGTGGGCTTCGCCATGAAGCACAACCCGGACTTAAAGAACGCCCGCCGGGACCTTGAGATGGCCGAGCTCGACATCAAGCGCTCCATGGCCTCCTACGATCCTTACCTCCGGGCGGACGCCTCCTACTCCCGAAGCAAAAAGCCCACCAGCCAGGCCGCTTTCGGCGAGACCAGCGAGACCGGCTCCGTAACCCTGGGCACCGGCGTGAACACCATTACCGGCGGGAACCTGTCCCTCGACTTCAGAAACACCCGCCAGGAGTCGGACTCCATGTTCTCGACCCTGAACCCTTCTTACAGCACCGACCTCATACTCAACATCCGACAGCCCCTTTTGAAAAACCGCTATGACAACAGCCGGGCCCTGAACCTGCAGATGTCCAACAACGACTACCAGCGGGCGTTACTTTCCTTGAAGAGCAAGGAGCTCGAGATCGAGTCCAGCGTTGAGGACGCCTACTGGAGCCTGTTCAGCGCCCTGCAGAACCTGGAGCAGAAAAAGCGCAGCCTCGAGCTCGCCCGCCGCATGCACGAGATGACCAAGGCCCAGATCGAGGCCGGGACCGCTCCCCCAGTCTCGACCCAGCAGACCAAGGCCAACGTGGCCTCCGCCCGGGCGTCGCTCATAAGGAGCGAAAACGATTACCGGAGCTCGCAGAACAGCTTCAAGATGACCCTGAACCTCATGTCGGAGGACCTCTTCGAGATCGAGATCGTTCCCGCGGACCTGCCGGATTACGAGCCTCCCCAGTTCGACCGGCAGGAGTTCGTGGCCGAGTCCATGGCCAACAACTTCTCGCTCCGGCAGACGCGGCTTAATATCGCCAACTCGAGGATCAACCTGTACCAGAGCGAAAACCGGGCCCTGCCCCAGCTCGATTTCAACGCCTCGGTGGGCGTTTCCGGCCTGGCAGGTCACAGCAATCCCTCCGACCAGATGGTCGAGACCGGGTTCGTGGTCCCCAACCCGCTCCCGTCGGACCAGTTTCCGCAGCCTTATATAGTGGAGCGGGTGATGGTCCCGGGCCAGCCCTCCGAGTACGAGGGAGGGTACGAGGACGCCCTGGACGACATGTTCGAGGGAGACAACCTTTCCTGGTCCGCTGGTGTGTCCTACCAGATGCCGGTGGGGAACCGGGCGGCGGAAGCCGAGCTTTCCCGGAGCAAATTGAGCTACGAGAAGCAGATCGAGGATTTCCAGCACCAGCAGCGGCAGGTGTATCTCAATCTGGTGAACATGCTCTACGAGGTCGAGGCTGCTCACCGCAATCTGGTTGCGGCCTCGGATGCCCGCCGGCTCCAGGAGCAGAACCTGTCCACCGAGGAGAAGAAGTACAGCCTGGGTCTTAACACGAGCTACGAGGTCCTGCAAGCGGAAGAGAGCTTCCAGGAGTCGCGCTCTGCCGAGCTTTCGGCTTTTATCGAGTACACCAAGGCGCTGGGCCGCATGGAAAGGGCAAAGCAGGGGTATCTTCAGACCGGAGGGGTGACCTCTATGCCTGTTAGCGTGTCAGCGGGCATGCCTTCGGGCGGAGCAATGCCCTCGGGTGTGGACGCGAGCATGCTGGAGCAGTACTCGGGCATGCTGCCGGGGGGCATGGACATCAAAGCCCTCGAGTCGTATATGCCCTGAAAGGAGCTGCCTGATGCAAAAGAGGGGCTTGTTAATCATAATGGTGTTACTGGTTTTGGCGGGCTGCGACGACCCGTCCGGCACCGACTCGGTCGAGTACCCGTATCTTTCCGGTGTGTGGGACTTCACTCTGACCCCGACCGTGGAGGCGGAAAAGACCTATGACATCACGGTGGAGAAAAGCGGAGGATCGGGTGTGGCCGAGGTCTCCATATGGGGCCCTGATGTTTCCGGCTCTTCCACTGTAGTGGCGGACCAGGAGATAGAGGTGGCGTGCGGGGCGTATATAGTTTTCGGGGACACCGCCGGCTTCTGGCTTTCCGGGGGCGACAGTTGGAGCATGCGGGTTTCGGAGGAGATCATCAGCCGGCCGGTTCCCGGGAACACGGTGGACTCGACGGTGGGAGAGGTTTACTCGGGCGGGACCTACAACTGCGGGGAGGCCGCATGCGCGGGCTCAGCGCTGGCCTCGGCCGTGCCCTATCCCACCAAGGGGATCGGACAGGAGGAGCGCCGGGGCGGACAGTGGCTGTCAGTGCGGCTTTCCCAGGACGGACCGAACGTAAACTCGACCATACCCGAACAGCACGCTCTGACCCTTTACCTCGGTACCATAAGCGCCCCGAGCTCTCCGTTGGGTATCGCCACCGGCGACTCGGTAACCGTAAGTTATCGCCGCCGACTCTCGGCTGACGGAGAAGACGGAGACTTCTTCCGGGTGCTTATAACGAGCGGGACCAGCTACTACGAACCCGAGTATGTTTACGGTCCGGACATGGAATCATCGGCCACGGTTACGAGTTATACCTTCCCGGCCTCGCCGGAGACGCAGGTAGACTTCACCGCCGGCCTGTCCGGGCTCGACGAGTACGTGATCCTGGACAGCGTCGAGGTAAGCACGGGCTCGACCGTGCTTTTTTCCGAGGATTTCGAGAGCGGCTATGCAGGGCTCTGCTCTCCCGAGTTTGACGCGGGCTCGCGGTGGCAAGGGCGTTATCCGGCCTGGCGCAAGGGTGATTTCTGCATATCCGCCCGCAATGCCCTGGAGGGATCATACTCGGCGTATTGGCGGGGCGGCAGCTATCGTCCGTTGACCGGCTCGATTATCTCGGGCGGGTCCATGGCCGGCCTGGCTTCATTCATAGGCGGAGGGCTTTTCGGGGGCTCCTCCGCTTCCGAGCTGGAAGGTTTGTTCATGGAGGTATGGGAGCCGGTCTACACCGGCCACATGACGGTCTTCAGCGCTGCGGAGCAGTCTCCGGGCAACCTGGCGGGCACCTTTCGAGGAGAGAGCCAAGAAACCGGTTGCCTGGAGGAGGGCCGGCTTACCGCCTCGCGGCAGCGGAGCGAGGAGGCCGACCTTTCCGCCTCTTACTGGGTGATAAGGATAGACGGCCAGGCAGTGAACTGCGAGCCGGCGGCCGGGAGCACGATTCTTTTCGGAGACACCTTGAGCACTTCCACCGGCGACACGGTGCGGGTGGTCCAGCTCGGAGGTTACTTCCTGGCCGCGGAGGACGCAGTGGACGATTACGGCAACGCTTACGGCATAAACGGCCTGGTAAGCGGGACCCTTGTCAACATGGTCATGGAAAATGAACCGCAAGAGACCACGGCCAACGGGACGGGGGCCCTTTCTGAAGATTCGATTCAAGGGGTATTGACCGGCAGCCTGGTGTTCGACAGCGGCCGGGTGTGCGAGCTTGCCGAGCAGAGCACCTTCCGGGTAACGCTTTTACCCAAACAGTAAAGCAGTAAAGGAGCGCGAAGAGTCAATGTCCGATTATGTTCTAGCCATAGACCAGGGCACCACCGGCACCACCGTGTTGATACTGGACCGGAAAGGTGCGGTGCAGGGACGTTCTTACTCGGAGTTCCGACAGTACTACCCCAAACCCGGCTGGGTCGAGCATGACCCCCTCGAGATATGGGAAGTGTCAATGAAGGTGGTGGCAGCGGCCCTGGAAAACGCCGGGGTAAAGCCAGAACAGGTTGCCGCCGTGGGCATCACCAACCAGCGGGAGACCACGGTGGTGTGGGACCGCAAAACCGGCGAGCCGGTTCACAACGCCATTGTCTGGCAGTGCCGCCGGACCGCTCCCTTGTGCGAGCAGCTAAAGGGCGAAGGCAAGGCCGGCATGGTGGGAGAGAAGACGGGCCTGGTCATAGACGCTTATTTCTCGGGGACCAAGATAAAATGGATACTCGATAATGTGGCGGGGGCCGCGCAGAAGGCCGGGGCGGGTGAGCTTTGTTTCGGGACCATTGACACCTGGCTTATCTACAAGCTCTCCGGAGGCCGTGCCCATGTTACCGACTACACCAACGCCTCCCGCACCATGCTTTTCAACATCGAGAGCCTGGAGTGGGACGACGAGCTTCTGTCCATGCTTGACGTGCCGCGTTCCATGCTTCCGGAGGTCAGGCCGAGTTCGGGCGAGTTCGCCCGCACCGACTGCGAGGTCCTGGGCGAAGGCATACCCATAGCGGGGGTGGCGGGCGACCAGCAGGCCGCGCTGTTCGGCCAGGGCTGCTTCGAGCCGGGCCTTATCAAGAACACCTACGGCACCGGCTGTTTCTGCCTTATTTTCACGGGCGATGAGTCTTTGCGTTCCCGCTCGGGTCTTGTCACCACTGTCTCCTGCGGCGCGGACGGCGGTCCTGCTTATGCGCTGGAGGGGTCCATATTTATAGCGGGCGCGGTGGTCCAGTGGCTCCGGGACGAGCTTAGGATCATCTCGAGCGCGGAAGAGACGGAGGAGCTGGCCCGGTCGGTCCCGGACAACGGCGGCGTGTATTTCGTGCCCGCGTTCGTGGGCCTGGGCGCTCCTTACTGGGACCCGCACGCGCGTGGTGCGATGCTGGGTCTCACGCGCGGCGCCGGCCGGGCCCATGTGGTGCGGGCCGCCCTCGAGTCCATAGCTTTCCAGACCCGCGACATGGCGGACGCCATGAGGGAGGACTTGCAACAAGCGGGCACGGGCTTCGGGCTGAAGGAGCTCCGGGTGGACGGCGGCGCCTGCATGAACAACTTTCTCATGCAGTTTCAGTCGGACGTTCTCGACCTTCCCGTGGACCGTCCGGAGATGATCGAGACGACTTCGCTGGGGTCGGCATATCTCGCCGGTCTGGCCGTAGGCTTCTGGCCGGACTCGACCGCCTTGCAGGGGGCGCGCCGGACGGAGCGGAAGTTTCGTCCCGCCATGGACGCCGAAGATCGCGAGCGGGTGTACGGGGGCTGGCTGGAAGCGGTCCGGCGGGTAAAGAGCGCACCCTCCACAAATGAAAAATGACTTCTACTGTGCAAGCGATTTTAATCGCGACTGAAGTCGCTCCCACAACTCCCGGAAGCTGGAGGACATAACCCCCGAAACCTGCCGACACAACTTCCCGGAAGATGGCCCACACAACTTGTTGTGTGGGTGAGCGAAGATCACGGGAGAATCCGCTTCGTTTCGTGATGTACATGAAGAAGGCCGGGTTGTTTGCTGCCGGAGGGGTGCGGTAAACATCTTTTACAATGTGCCTGCAGACCCACTTCGTGAGTCTGCCCATACAACGAGTTGTGTGGGCCATCAGGATTGTCGAGTTGTGTGCCAGGATGGGCGAGTGAAGTTGGCTATCATGGTCTGCAAAAATAATGTCACCTCATCTCCTCTTCACTCAGCGCCTTAGCGGGAAAAACTCTTCCTCGTAGCGTCGCAGCGCCGTAGCGTTTCATCTCCCCTCCCGTGCGAGCGGCTTTAGCCGCGATTAATGCGGCAGAAGAGTGCAGCAGCAGAGGCAAGCTTGCGGCCCGTCAGATTACTTCCCTCTTAATCAACAGCAACTGACAACGCATAAGAGCAAAAAGGCGGTTCTTCAGATGTCCACCTTTTTGGTGGTGTCGGGCAGGGGCACGTCTTTTCGGGTCAGCACGGTGTCGCGCCTCCACTTGTCCTCGCTCTGCCGGTAGTCCAGGTTGCAGTGGAGCCCTCTGCTCTCCTTTCTTTCAATGGCGGAGCGGACAATGATCTCGGCCACCAAGGACAGGTTCCTTAGCCCTTATGAATTCTTTTGGCCATTCTGTTGAGGGCGTGGTTTAGGTACTGCCCGGTCTTGGACTTTATGTCTTCAATGGCCCCTATTGGCTTGTCTTTGGCGGAATACTGGGTATGAGCCACTATGTAGTGCGTCATTATGTGTCTTTTGGTGTTCAGCCAATCGGTTACATCCTTATTTGTATAATCTCGCATTGTCTTTCCTATAAATAAC
>JAWOBU010000071.1:0-12493 GCA_046484135.1 bacterium | reverse complement strand
ACACCTGTGTTCTCATCATTGATGAGATCAACCGGGCCAACCTTGCAAGGGTCTTCGGAGAGCTTATGTACCTGCTTGAGTACAGGGACAAGAAGATACCTCTGGCCAGCGGCGATATGTTTTCGATACCTCGCAACGTCAGGATCCTCGGCACCATGAACACGGCTGACAGGTCCATCGCCCTGGTTGATTTTGCGCTTCGAAGGCGGTTCGCCTGCATCGAGCTTTTCCCTGAATACGAAATCCTGAGGCGCTTCCATGAGCGGACAGGGTTCAAGACGGAGGGCTTGATTCGTCTATTGGAAGAAATCAACTACCAGATATGGGACAGCAATTTTTCAATCGGCCCTTCATTCTTCCTTCTGGATGATGTCACTCAACATATAGAAGGTATATGGCGGATGGAGATCGAGCCTTACCTCGAAGAATACTTCTTTGACCAGCCGGATAAAGCCAAGAACTATAAGTGGGAGAAGGTGAAAGAAAGGATTCTTGGATGACTCCACAAGCCCGGACCAACCTGGAATTGATGGAGTACGAGCCCCGCTTCTTTCCAAGCGAGATGATACCGGAGCACGTGGGCAAGCTCATCTGGCAGAATCACAGCTCTAAGGTTGATATTAATTTCCCCTCCCCTGTCACTGACAATCAATGGAAGCTGACCGCACAAGGGCGGGTAGGACTCATCCCTATCAACGACGAATTTTCAATAACTATCCAGCCGAAAGTGCAGCTTTCGAAGCTCTTCAGAATGTTGGAGTATGCTTATACTCTCAACTGGCTGGGGCATGGACTTAGGGACCTTAAATCTCTCAAGGATTTCTATGAGCGCATAGCTCATATACTGGCCCTCCGCTTCCTGGACAGAACCATAAAAGGGCTTTACCGCAGCTATGTTGATGAATGCCAGGTCCTTCCTTATGTACGCGGAAGACTTGATATGGACCGGCTTATAAAGATGCCCTGGGAAGCCGAGCCCAAATGCCACTATCAAAAGCACACGGCTGATATCGAAGATAACCAGCTTATTGCCTGGACTCTGTTCGTAATAGCCAGGAGCGGCCTTTGCAGTGATCGCGTGCTACCGACAATAAGAAAAGCCTACCGTTCAACTCACGGCCTGATAAGCCTCAAACAGTTCCATCCATCGGATTGTCTGGGGAGGCTCTATCACCGCCTTAACGAAGATTACCAGGCTCTCCATGCCCTGTGCAGGTTCTTCTTGGAGCATACCGGCCCCACCCATGAAAGCGGCGACCGGACCATGTTGTCCTTCCTGATAAACATGAACAGCCTGTTTGAACTTTTCGTGGCGCAGTGGCTAAAGAAGAACCTGCCTCACCGTTACAGCATCAGGGCCCAGGAAAGAGTTTACATCGGCGAAGAGCGCGATCTCTACTTCGACATTGACCTCGTTCTATATGACAACATCAGCGATCAAACCCTCTGCGTCCTTGAAACGAAGTACAAGGACCATGATAAACCTTCGATGGATGACATCAGCCAGGTCGTGGCCTATGCGGAATCCCGGGACTGCAACGAGGCCATTCTCATCTACCCCATCCAACTGACCAGTCCTGTTGATGTCAAGGTGGGGAAAATAAGGGTGCGCACTCTGGGATATCCTTTGAACGAGGATCTCGAAGAGATGGGTAACAAACTCAAGGCCGAGATACTGAGTTAATGCTAAGAAGTACCTTCTTCAAACAGAAGCTTCCGAAAATCGGGGAACTCCACAAAATCAACTCACCAGCAGGGACGCAACTGTGCTGATTGACGGCAAACAGTGATCTTTCCTTCCAAAATGAACCTACAAAATGCATGGCCGCCGGGTTCTCTTGTCACGGGCCTTTCTTTTAACCACCGTTATGATTGAAAAAATCAGGACAAGCTTCTTTCAATTTTCCGGTCCTGACCTGCGTTTATAATCATGCCGGTCCTTATCTCAAAGAACCCTTTGCCTGTTATGGAGTTCATTACTTCTCCCCAAGCTTGTAAAAGACCATATAGTCATGGTAGGAATGGAAGCAAGGGCCGGATAAAAAAATAACTTAACAGGAGACGCTTACAATGGATTGGATTTTTTATGCCGGACTGGCGGTGGGAGCTCTTGGCGCCATTGCCATGAACTTGGGCAATGGCGTGCAGAAGATGAAGGTCCATGTTCTGACCAAGGGCTGGGCCATGTTTTCCCGCGAGTACCGCCGGGACCGCAGGATTTGGCTTATGGGCGTAATAGGCTCGACCATCAGCGCCGGGCTCTTCTCCTATGCCATGAACCTCACGGACAAGCCTTCCACCATCTCCTCCCTGGTGGGGATCGGCCTTATCGCCCTGGTTATCTTTGCCTGGCTGGTGTTAAAGGAAAAGATCGGCCCCCGCGAGATAACGGGCTGCGCAATGGTGATTATCGGCACCACTGTGCTCGCCTACTTCGAGGTCCCGATCGAAGACCCGGCAAGCTTTGTGCTCGTCGAGCTTATTACCTACATCGGGATCATCATGGCGGCGTTCGCTCTTCTGGTCGTATATACCCTGGTCACCGGGAATCTGCACGGCGTCATCTTCGGGTGCCTGGCCGGGACGTTCATCGGCATCGGTTTGTTCATCGCCGACATAGCCCTGGTCGAGTCCGGCGGCAGCTTCCTGGGACAGCTCAAAAACCCCTATCCCTACGTGGCCATGGTCGCCGGTGTTTCCGCCCTGGCTGTCACCCAGGTGGGTTTCTTGCGGGCACGGGCCGTGGTGGTCGTACCCTGCCAGAACTCCTTCACCATTTTAATACCCTTGCTTCTCGAGTACCTGGTGTACACCATCCACCTCAGCCCGCCCCAGTACCTGGGTATTGTTGTACTCATACCCGGCGTGATTGTACTCTCCACCACTTCCGCGGGCGCCCGCGAGCTGGGGGACATAGCAGGCCCTCACGAGGACGGCAAAGAAAAGGGGACTTACGAGCAATCCGGGTAAGAAAAAGATGTCTTGCCTGTCAGTGCCGCCGTGATCAATCCCCGGCGATCTCGTAGTAGCCGTCATTACCCACATTGATGTCAGGAAGCACTCGCTTTTTCTCGAAGTGTTCATAGCCGGGCCGCAGAGTGCTCCAGAATTTTTTCAGCAGCGGGTTTTCCGAAGAAAGCCTTTCCAACTCCTTTTTACATTCCTGTCCGTCCATGCGGCAGGGGAAGATATGCACGTGTGTGCGGGTGTGGCTTTGAAGCTTCACGTCCAGGGCCATGATGTAAAGCTCTTTTACGGGACCGTCCCGGATGGGCACGCAGCCTATGGTTACGCAGTCGCCGTGGATGAAGATATCGTCGCCCGGGTCGTTCTTGTCGCCCAGCTTTTTGTCGGAGCGGTTCGGGTAGTTGATGCGCATGGAAAGATGGAACTTGCTGTGGGGATTGAAACCGGTTATATGATAAAAGCCTTCCGGGACCTGGAGGTCGCCCTGCTTGCGCTTCGGACCGAGGACCCCCGAAAGCTTGCAGACATCATACTTCTTGACCAGCTTGAACTTTGAGCTCCTGCCGGCGCGGGCCCAGACCTCGAGCTTTTTCTGCTTTTTAAAGATGCGCAGGAAAAGCTGGTAAGGTGGGTAGGAAAGGCCCGCCTTCTCAAAGTAAGCCTCGACCTTTTCCTGCTTCTCCTCCCGCGCCCGGCGGAGGCGCTCCTCGCCGGACTGGCCCAATGAGACCCCGCACCAGCAGACCACGGCCAACACCGTGAGTGCAGCCGGCACCAAGCCAAAAAAAAGAACACCATTATTTTCGATCAAGGTCTTTACGCTCCGGAGGAGGGACATTTCTCTCAGGTCCATCCTTTCTTGCAGTCTTTCATGAGTTGCCGGGCCGGTTTTATTTCACGCCGGAGCCGGACATTATTTCGTCGGCGGCGAGGACCCCGGAAGCCATGACCGCGGACTGGCCGCCGCCGGGAAATGTCCAGGCCCCTGCCAGCAGAAGGTTGTCTATAGGCGTCTGTTGGGGAAGTCGTTTCATCAAGCTCTGCTCGGGGATGTTGTCCCATCCGAATATGGTCCCCTTGGGGTTCAAGGTGTAATGCTCCATGGTCCGGGGAGAGCCGACCTCCATCTTTTCGATGTGAGAGGAAAGCCCGGGAAGGAAAGTTTTCTCCGCCCTCTTTATCAGCACCTCGGCGGTGTCCTGCTTGAGGGCGTCATACTTGGCGTAGCTCTCGTTTTCGTACCATCCATTTTTCCAGTCGTAGGGCAGCATGGTGATAAGCACGATCACGTTCTTGCCCTGGGACGCTACCGTCTTGTCTACCGTGCTGTAATTGGCGATGGCCATGCCCGTCTTTTCCGGCACCCCTTCGTACACGTACCGGAAGCTTTCCTCGGGATCATAGGTCGTGTTGATCATGATCTGGTGCATTCCGTCGAACACATCCGTGTAATCGTGGTCCACTCCCAGGTAAACCACGAACGCGGACAGGCCTATCTTCATGTTCTCTATGTCGTTCACGTAATCGGAAGGAAGGTGCTCGCGGCCGACCAGCTTGAAGAAGGTGTCGGGAGCGTTCGCGTTCGAGACCACCCACTTGCAGGTGTACTTCTCCCCGTCCTCGGTAACCACCGCCTTGGCCTCGCCGTCCTCCACTACAATGTCGGTAACAAGGCTCTGAAGAAGAATCTCGCCTCCGTTCTCCCTGATGACTTCCGCCATGGCGTTCGACACCGCCTGGGAACCACCCTCGAAGTAGTAGTAACCGCCCAGGTGATAACTGGTCCACATTACGGAAAAGAAAAGCGCGGACACGTTGTCCGGCTCTGCTCCGGCGTAGGCCGAGAGCTGGGTAAAGACTGCGATCAGTTCCCGGTCTTTAATGAAATCGTCCAGCATCTCGCTCAGGGTCTGGTTCCAGTACTTTATCACCGGCCAGTAAACCCAGGGCTTCAAAAGAACCGAAGAGCTCTTGAGTCTATCTTTCAGACTGCTCTCTCCCACCATGCCGGTGAGACTCGACATGGTCTCTTCGATCTTATCCATGGTATCGAAAAGTTCACCGATGCCCTCCGCTTCCTGCGGAAACTCCCGCTGCAGCAGCTTTTTGTACTCCGCCGGGTCCCCCGGCACCTCGAGGTCGTGTTCGGGATAAACGATCCGATACATGGGATCGAGCCGGATGGGCTTCACCTTGTCCATGATGCCCACGGTCTCGAAAGTGCCTCGGGTCATGCCGCCCGGATCAAGCCCGTCCATGGCGTGCAGGGAGACCTCGAAGGTGTAGTCGCCCCGCTCGAAGCTCGTCATGTAGCCGCCCAGTTTATAATGCTGCTCGATAAGAAGAACGTCGTAACCGTTCCGGGAAAGGGCGGCTGCAGAAGCCAGACCCCCGCCGCCGGCGCCTATCACCACAACGTCGTAGTCGGCCGCGGCTCTGTCGGCCCGGCCTTCCGCCGCGCCAATGCTTGCCGTTAAAAACATAAGCAGAAATAACACAAGCCGTTTCATCTCCGTTCTCCCGGGTATGGAAATGACAAAGCAGAATTTAAAAACAGTTCAAACATATCAAGCCGGAGCCCTGGAAGTCAACCGGCGTTTTGAAGGAAGCCCTTTCTGAGATATGTTAAATGAACACAGGGAATCCGGAAAGCGAAGCGTCCTGAAAAAGCCGGCAAGGAGGAGACATGGTGCGACGAACTTTTACCGCGGCCTTGTTGATAGCGGTCGTTGCGTCCGCGGTCATGGCAGGGAAAACCATCGAGTTCGAGAAGGCCTGGGAGGTTTCCGGCTTTGACCGGCCCGAGAGCGTGAAGTATGACGCAGAGCGCAACGTGTTTTACGTCTCGAACGTGGTCGGCAAGTCGCTGGCGCACGACGGCAACGGCTTTATCTCGCGGGTGTCCATGGACGGCGAAATGCTGGACAAAGGATGGATAACCGGCCTGGACGCTCCCCGCGGGATGCTCCTTCAGGGCGACACCCTTTGGGTGGCGGACATTGACCGGGTAGTGGTAATTGACGTGAAAAAAGCAGAGGTCATAAAAGAGCACGAGGTCAAGGGATCGGTCTTTCTGAACGATATTGACGCGGACGCGGCCGGCAACATTTTCGTCTCCGACATGAAAGAGAACGTGATCTTCAGGCATGGAGCGGAGCAGGCGGAAGGCGAGGAGTTTTTCAAGCCCTGGGCCGAGACCACTGCCTTGCGCTCGCCCAATGGCCTTTACGTGGACGGCGATTACCTGATGGTGGCGTCCTGGGGAATCTCCGGTGTCCCTTCCATCCGGGTGAAGGGGCACTTGAAAAAGATTTCCCTTACGACCGGCAAGGTGAGGAAGATGGGATCGGGAAAACCCATCGGCCACCTGGACGGCATCAAGGGCACCGCCGACGGCGACTACCTGGTAACCGACTGGAAGCGGGACGACCTTCTTCTGGTCTATCCCTCCGGAAGTTTTACCTCGCTGATCGGGCTCGGGTCCGGGCCCGCGGACCTCGAGTACATCCCGGAGCAGGGCATGGCGGTAATCCCCATCATGAACACCAACCGGGTGGTGGCGTATAAGAAAGCCGGAGCCGAAGAGTAGCTCCGGCCGGATTGTTACAGGGACTTACCTTCCGCAGCACTTCTTGTACTTCCGGCCGCTGCCGCAGGGACAGGGGTCATTCCTTCCCGGCTTATCTTTAGGAGGCAGGTTATTATTAATGGCTGTCTGCTTCTCCTTCCATTCTTCCGCTAATGCCTCCATGCGGGAGTGGGAGTGCCGGAAGAGCTCCTCGAAGGCTTGGCAGAAGTAGTTCTTTTTGTCCCCGCCATAGCCCCGCTCGCGGGGACAGCCGCCCCGGCAGTAGTAAAGCCACTCGCAGCTTTGGCACTCGCCGGCAAGACGCGACTTCCTCCTGCCGAACTCCTTTTGCCTGCCCGAGTTTAAAAGCTCCTTTATGCCCGACTGATGAATGTTACCCAGCTTCCAAGCGGGCTCCACGAAAAAGTCGCACGAGTAAACGTCCCCGTTGTGCTCGATCACCACGTACACGCCGCACTCTTGTAAAAGCGAGCAGTCCGGGGGGGACAGTCCCGCGTAAGCGTAAAAGAGGTCATCGAACAGGCGTACCGAGGTTGTCGGCGCTCCGTTTTTAAAGTCATTCCACCACAGGTCGAACATTTCTCTCCAGAACGCGGCCAGTCCATCGGGCGGGACCGAGAAGGAAGCGGGCTTTTGCGGGTCCTCCGGGTCCGGCTCCAGGAGCGGTATGAACTGCATGTGATATATGCCAAGTTCCTTGTGGTGCCGGTAGATTTCTTCAGCGTGTTCCGCCGCGTAATCGCTTATTACGCTGAGCGCGTTGACCGGCGCGCCTGCGTCCAAAAGACGTTTCGCACTATCGCGCACGTGGCCGTATGTGCCGTGGCCGGCGCCGGTGCGGCGGTAGCGGTCGTGGATATGGGCAGGACCGTCAATGGAAAGACCAACGAGCCAGCCTTCGGCTGAAAACCACCTCGCCCATGCTTCATCAATAAGAACGCCGTTCGTCTGGATGCCGTTCGTGATCTCCTGGCCCGCTCCATACCTTGCCTGGAGCTCGACAGCCTTTTTAAAGAAGTCCAGGCCCATGAGGGTAGGCTCGCCCCCCTGCCAACCAAGTGACATGGAGCCGGAGGATTGTTGCAGAGCTTGCCGGCTAAAAATCTCGAGCGTGTCCTCGCTCATGCGCGGCCGAGGCCCGAACAGGGACGACTTGGGAGTGTAGAAGCAGTAGTCGCAGGAGAGGTTACAGTCGGGTCCCGCGGGTTTGACCAGGACCGAGTTCAAGGGCTTGTTCGTCATTTACACACCGCGAGACAAAAGCGGAAAAGAAACGACCCATGAGCTCATCAGTACTGAAGCGCCTGGTACGGTTTCCAGGGCTCGACGTGGGAGCGCCGGGCCCACTCCTCGTACATGCGGGAGAGCTCTTTCACCTTTTGCTTTTTGTCCTTTGCCAGGTTCCTGGTTTCGGTCCTGTCCTCGACAAGGTCGTAAAGCTCGAAGCCGCCGGGATAGTCGGACACCAGCTTCCACCTGCCCTGGATGACCGCTTTGTTCCCCTCGTGCTCCCAGAACAGGGCGTCGTGTCCTTCCCTTGATCCTCCCTGCAGCACGGGCAGGAGGCTCTTTCCTTCCAAAGGTTGGATATCGTTACCCGCAAAGGTCTCCGGGTAGTCTGCGCCTGCCGCGTCCAGGCAGGTGGCCATGAGGTCAATGACGTGGCCGACCTCGTCGGTTGAGCCGCCCGGCGAGATCACGCCCGGCCAGTAGGCGATAAGAGGAGTGGCTATACCTCCTTCGTGGGTCCAGTGCTTGTGGAGCCGGAAGGGAGTGTTACCGGCGTTGGACCAGCCGCGCCCATAGCTGCAGAACGACTCGGGCGTTCCCGGTCTGGCGGTGAGGGTTTTGAAGAACCCTTCCGAGTACTTGGGGTTCCAGTCGAACCCGAAAGCGGTGAGCTCGTGGCAGGCCCCGTTGTCGGACAGGAACAGGATCAGGGTGTTGTCCATCTCGCCGGTGCTTTCCAGGTAGCGGAGAAGCTTGTTAATGTCCTGGTCCATGCGGTCCACCATGGCGGCGTAAACCGCCATCTTGCGCTCCATCTCTTCTTTCTTCCAGGGTGTTAGAGCCTTCCAGGGAGGAGTGGCCCGGTCGCGCTCCGACAGATTCCAGCCGGGCTCGATTATGCCCATCTCCTTCATGCGCCGGTAGCGCTCCTGCCGGAGCCGGTCCCACCCTTTCTTGTACCTGCCTTCGTACTTTTTCACGTCTTCCTCGTAGGCGTGGAGCGGCCAGTGGGGCGCGTTGTAGGCGAGGTAGAGGAAGAAGGGGTTGTTGTCCTTTTTCCGGCACTCGCCTATGGAGCGGATGGCGTGGTCGGTAAACGCGTCCGTGGTGTAGAAGTCTTCGCCCGGCCGGACCAGCTTGTGGTTATGTGCGAGCATGCTTTCCTCGCCGGGGTGAAAGTAGTGGCTGGAGCCGGCGATGATGCCGTAGTGTTCGCCAAACCCCCGGTCCGCGGGCCATCTTCCTTTTTTGCTGCCCACGTGCCACTTGCCGGACATGATGGTGTGATAGCCGGCGCGGCCCATGGCCTCTCCCAAGGTCACGCAGTCCTGCTTGAGATGGCCGCGATAGCCGGGTGTTCCCCGGTCATGGGTCATGTGGCCCACGCCCGCCTGGTGCGGATATAAACCGGTAAGAAGGGACGCCCGGGTGGGACAGCAGCGGGCGGCGTTGTAGAACCTGTTAAACCGGAGACCTCCGGAGGCGAGCCGGTTTATGGCGGGCGTGTTTATCTCCGAGCCGTAACAGCCGATGTCGGAGTAGCCCATGTCGTCCGCCAGGATGAGCACGATGTTTGGCCGTTTGCCCGTGGCCTGGGCCCGGCCGCCCAACGCGAGGCCCGCGCCCCCCGCCGCGGCCGATCCTATGAAGCTCCTTCTGTCTAAGCTGCCCAATTTGTCCCCTCCTTCAGTTGCGGAGTTCCACTATTTTTTCAAACTTCGAAAAAACTTTAAAAAAGAAAAACCTTTGGGTGGCCCACCCATCCGTCCTCGGATGGGTGGGTTTACAGGGTCAAACGCTTTTTTATCAAGCGCACATGAATAGAGGCGCCCGCCAAACCCGGCTAACCTGTACCCCACCCATGCCGCCCTCCAAGCAGTGCGGCATGGGTGGGCCACCCTGAGGCCGCTTTTGACATTTTCACTTTTTATAGGCGTCATCTTTATGTTATAAAAGCCAAATCGAATATCAAGCAATGATTTTTGATCGAATTCCCCCTTCAGTCCGGCTCCCAGTTTCCGGGGTTCATTATGCCATGGGGGTCCAGGAGGTCTCGCACTCGTTTGATAAGGTCCAAGGACCCCTGGTCCATCTTTTCCATGATCTGTTTCTGGGCGGGGACCTCGGCTTTCCACGGGATTCCGCCCAGCTCCAGGACCTCGGTGTTGGTCTCCTCCAGCGCCTCCTGCGCCCTTTTCATGTCCTCCGGGTCCGCCCGGTTAAAGGCGTAGGCGTAAAAGAACATCATGCAGTGGCCGAGTCCCACCACCCGCGCGCCCAGCGAGTAGGTAACTCTCCGTTTGTCAGCGATCTCCAGACCTTTTCTGTAAGCTTGCGGGAAAAGCTCGACAGGCATAATGGCGCCCACGTACTCGAAGCCGCCGCCTTTGTTCACGTCCGCGAAAACGGCCAGGGTCTTCTGCGGAGCCTCCAGGAACCTACCTTTCATGTCTGACGGAAGCGGCATGAACCCGCCGGTGCGCTCGTCAATATACTTTTTCACTGACTCGGCCACGAGGTCCCGCTTCATGGTGAGCTCTTTTCTGGTCCGGGCGCCGTAGTTTACGTTTATCATCTGGAAGCCGGCCGCCCACTCCGGCTTGGGCGTCATCCATGCCAGGAGATCCTCCGCCACTTGCACTCCGGAGATGCGGTTAATCACGTCGGGGATGATTTCCGGGTCCTCTGCGCAGAAGATGTCCACGTCGTTCAAGGGCAAATCGGGATAGAGCTTGATGGACAGCCTGGTGACGATGCCGGTGGTCCCGTGGAAGCCGAGGAACAGCCCGGACAGGTCCGGCAATGGAGACCGCGAGAACCAGTAGGGTGACGCTGAGCAGGAGCCGGTTCTTATGACCTCGCCGGTGGGAAGGACCACTTCCAGGCCGTTTAACATCTCGGAGTGAAAACCGCCGGCTGCGCTCAAGTGGCCGGAGCCGTGGATCAGCACGTTTCCGCCGATGGTGGCGATGGGTGGCGCGTCCGGCACCGAGTGCTTGAGGCCGGGATGGTGTTTTTTGAGATATGCCTGGAGAACGCCTTGCGGCACGCCGGCTTCAACCACTGCGTAGCGGCTTTTTTCGTTGACCTCGATGATCCGGTCCAGGCGCTTTAAGTCCAGCACGATCCCGCCTTTCAGGGGCCGGGTCAGGCCGGAGAGCACCAGTCCTGCGCCCATGGGCACCACCGGCACTTTTTTTCGAGCGGCCATCTTCATGATGTCGCTTACTTCCTCAGTGCTTCCCGGCATGGCCACCAGGTCGGGCCGGCTGGGTTCCATGGTGCCCGGGTCCCGCGAGTACATGTACTGCTCTTCCGGTTCGCCGGACACATAGTCCGCACCCACAATCTCGACCAGTTCTTTGTAAACGTCTTCCATGTTATTACCCCCACAACCCTTCGCCCAGTGCGAGCCGGCAGAGGTCGCTCATGAGGATGGGAGTGATGCCCCGCTCCTGGACCATCTCCCGCATGGTGAAAAAGCACATGGGGCAGTTGAATACGCAGTAGGTTGCGCCGGTTTTTTCCATGTCGTCGAGGTTTCGGTTTTGTAGGTCGTCGGCAAGTTGTTGTCGCTGGTGGCCCCTTATGATCATGGAGCAACACAGGGCGTTCTCGCGGTCGTACTCGCGCTCGGGCCTTTCCGCGCCGATAAGCGAGAAGATCTCGTCCACCCATGGTTGCGTCTCCGGCACCAGCCGGTTCGAGCACGGCCTTTGATAGGCGACCTTTACGTTAAGCGGCTTGATATCGCTTTTGAGCTCGGTGAGGCGTTTTGCCAGGAACTCGAAGAGATGCACGGACTTGAAAGGGACCTCGATGCCGAAGGCGGGCGCCAGCTTAGTGTAGGTCCCGTAGCATTCGTCGTGGTAGCAGACGATCTCGTCCACCCCGCTCTCGCGCAGGTAATAGCTCATGATGTTCTCAATCATGCGGGGGAGCCGCTCGCGGATCACGGAGTTTCCCGCGAAGTGGAGCCACATGATGTTGCAAAAGATGTCGCTTCCCACCATCACGGAGGTGTCTTCATAGAGCTTGCCCTTGATGGTCCCGGCAAGCATGGGGAAGAAGCACATGTTGATGACGGGTGGTGTTACTTTCTGGAGCGCGATTTTTCCGCGGGGGGCCATCATCTTGATCTGCTGGTTTATGATGGGCCGGGGAGCGGGTAGTATGTCCAGCTCTTCCTGCCGGTCCACCATGAGGTAGAAGGGGTGGTTGTTGTAAGGGCAGTACTCCTCGCAGGCATAGCAGGTTACACACTCGCGGAGCGCCCGGCAGTCTCCGCCGTCAATGATTTTCCGCCTCTCCTCGCGGGCCTCGTCCAAGGTGAAGTCCATGTACTGGCACCTGGTCAGGCAGTCTACTCCTTCACACTTTGCACAAAGCTCCGGATCGAAATCTATCCTACTCACTTTGGCCTCCTTTTCCGGAAAAACACTCCAATCATACCATAAGCGGGTCCTGCATGACCATGCCTGGCGCTATAGCTGTACAGCAGTTAGAAGTAACCCACTGCCTTCAGCTTTCTCAAATGTTCCGGAGATATCCTTCTCTCCTGCGTGTTCCCTCCGCCCAGTTCTTTGAATTTTTTCTTGTCCCTTTCCCGGATAGAGTCAAAAACTTGACGTGGCGAAGGTGTGTTTTCCGGCCAGGGACACTCTTCAATGGTAAAGGGGTTTTGTTCTTCGGGGTCGGATTTAAGAT
>JAWOBU010000057.1:0-5382 GCA_046484135.1 bacterium | reverse complement strand
GTATGAAATTATCTCCGCCGTGAATCCCTTGACCCGCCTTCCGGCTCGGCTCGGGGGGGAGGAGCTGCAGGTGCACCCGGAGAAGCGCCCGGCTCTTTCTCCTCCTCCAAGGTGTCCCGGCTGTCCGGCTTGAAAGGTTCCTCGGCTGTGGGGGGCGGCTTTCGGCCGGCTGCCCCCTCCAAGGTCCCGGGTACCGGGGTTGTGTCCGTGGAGTCGGACCCGTCCATGAAATCGAACTCCTCGTCAAAGCTCTCGAACACCGGCTCGGAAACCTGGGGAGGGACGGAGTCTTTCGGTTTCGGCTCTTCCTGAGGAACGGCGGCCTGTGGAGCAGAGGGCTTCTCCTGTTCGAACTCGCTTTCGGCGGCCCCTGTCTCCGGCTCGAAGAACCTGGAGTCCTTCTCTTTTTCTATCTGGAAGTGATGCTCGCACAGCGGCCGCGGGGGCGGACCCTGGAACACGTGGGTGCTGGGTTCGCCGCACACCGCGCACGGCGGGGTCTTTTTGGGAGGCCTGGTTGACGCCGGCTTCCGGGGGGGAGGGGTCTCTGCCTTCTTTTTTTCCTGCTCTTGTTCGTGTCTTCTCTTGACGATGAACTGGTGCTTACAGGCGGGACAGGTTATCTTCACCCCCCGGTCGGTGATCCGCTCGTCGGGAACGTTGTACTCTTTTTTACATTTCGGACATTGAAGTCTCATTTTTCGCCCGCCCTGTTTTTACAAACGTCTCTTGCCGCCGCCGGGTTTTGTTCTGGTGACTATAATAACGGATTTTTTCACTCCGGTGAAGGTGCTATAATTAAAAAATAGTGGTGTCCAAAATAATTTTATCACGCCGAGACGCGGAGAATCGAGAGTTTCTTTTGAACTTGAAGAGCTGAAGATAAAACCACCTTAGTGATCCGGCGAAGTCGGGGATTTTAGAAATCGAGGTCCCCGGACAAGCGGGCCGGAAGATGCTTTCCATAAAAAATCTCAACGGCCCGAATCTTTTGTGGTTCAACGTATTTTAGTGTGGGAGAATAACCAGAGATGCGTTTATCGCTTTTAGGGCTTCCAGCCTGCCTGTGCCGGGCACGGCAGACAGGCGGGGAACAGGGAAAAGGCCGGAACCGGTCCGGCCCCTCCCCGCTGCAAACGCCACCGGCCTCGGCGCTCGGGTCGCACGCCTTAAGTTGCCCTATCCTCCGGGCCGGCATGGGGATAATATCAAAAAAGAAGTTCAAAGAAAACCTCCCCGCCGGCAGCCGAGAATGCGCAAAACGCAAAAAACCTTTATAAGGAGCAGCAAAAATTCTGTCTCGCTCATTTACATTGTTCAGTAACTCACTTTTAAATACGTTGATCCTCTTTTGTTTTACCTTTGCGATTTTGCGCCTTTGCGTGAAACAAAGATTTATTTTGAACAAAAGTGAATTAAAAAATAGTTGGTTTTGCATCTTTTCGACCCCCTCCGCCGGCAAGGGCCGAATGCTTCTTTTTCTAAAACGGTTGTTCACATGAGCGATAAAAGACGAGTGATGATGATCCGGCCGGGGACAAGGTTCCCGCGGATGGGGTTTGCCCAGCCTCTCGGTCTCTTGAGCCTGGCGTCGGTCCTGCGGCATCATTTCCCGGACATTTTCGATATCAAGCTGGTGGAACAGGCCATCTACGATATCTCTGTTTCGGAGTTGAGAGAGCGGATGGAGGACTACCGGCCGGACCTGGTGGTCCTGTCCTGCATGTCGGTGGAAGCCTACGAAATGAGGGAAGCCGCGGCTTTATCCAAGTCCCTTTTCCCGGACACGCCGGTCTGGCTGGGCGGTCCGCACGCGACCATCTTTTACGACTGGGAGCTCGAGGCCGGCAACGTGGACGCGATCTGCGTGGGCGAAGGGGAAGAGACCTTTAAACACATGGTCCGCTCCTTTTTGGAAGAGAAACCACTGGATGACGTGCCGGGACTCGCTCTCCGGCGGGACGGCGAGGTCATCCGCACGGGCGACCGTCCACCCATCGAAGACCTGGACTCCCTTCCCCTGCCCGCCTGGGACCTGGTGGATTTCGAGACCTACAGCCGGAACACCTCCATGAACGCGTTCGTAAAAGCGTCTCCCTGGTCCCTGCTCTTTACCAGCCGGGCCTGCCCGTTCCGGTGCGTTTACTGCCACAACATCTTCGGCAAGAAACCCCGCTGGCGCAGCGTCGAGCGCGTCATGGACGAGATCGAGCTTCTCTATCACGAACACGGCGTGCGGGAGCTCCATATTGTGGACGACATCTTCAATCTCAATCTTCCGCGTGCAAAGTCCATTTGCGACGAGATCGTAAACCGGGACCTCTCCCTGAACATCGCCTTCCCCAACGGACTGCGGGGCGACCGGATGGACCGGGAGCTGGTCCGGAAGCTCAAGGCCGCGGGCGCCTACACCATCACCTACGCGGTGGAGACGGCCTCCCCCCGCCTGCAGAAGCTCATCAAAAAGAACGTGGACCTCGAGAAGCTAAAAGAAGTGATAGCGTGGACGGACGAGGAAAAGATCATCACCCAGGGCTTTTTCATGCTGGGGTTCCCGGGCGAGACCATGGAAGAGATGAAGATGACGATTGATTACGCGGTGAACTCGCGGCTTTTACGGGCCTGGTTTTTCACGGTGGTGGTGTATCCCCGCACCGAGCTTTTCGAGATAGCAAAACGCGAGTATCCCGAGTTCGACTTCTCGGGCTATAACTTCTTCAACCTTCGCTACTGGGCGGAAGAGCCCTTTTACACCAGCGTTACCGGCGCCGACGTCTACAAGGTGCAGAGAAACGCCTACCGGCGCTTCTTTTTGCGGCCGCGCATCATCGCGGGCATCCTCTCCCGCTTCCCCAAGAACCGGTGGCTGTTCATGGGCCTCTACTGGGGGGTCCGTTCCGTCTTGACATCGCTCACCAGGGTGGAGCTCCTGCTCCGGCCCCTGCAAAGAAAGCTCATCCGGAAGTCGGCGCCGCACAAGTCCGCTTGACCGCCTTCCCGGTCCGGAAAGACAATAGAGCAAGGAGTTCCCCTATTTTTTCTTATTGGATTTCAAATTTTCTTTTAAGATTGCTCTATTGTAACAACTAAATTGTGAAAACGAGATATGGGGTTGAGCTCGGGGTGGCCTACCCGTTTGTCTGCGAACGGGTGGGTTCACAGGTTAGCCCCAGTAGGTTGTAATACAACGCTATGATACAGTGATCCACCTCTTTTGAACCTGTAAACCCACCCATCCTCGGAAGGATGGGTGGGCCACCCACTTCCCGGTCCGGAAAGACAGCAAATAAAGTTCCGGGCAACAGCGCGTCCCTTCCCTTTTCTATACCCCTAAAACGCGCAGTCTTCCGGACAGGTTTCCGAGTCCTCCGGCCCGTTACATACGCCGTCCCCGCATTCTCCGCAATCCTCGTAACAGCTGTCTCCCGTCTCCGACCCGTTGCAGTAGGTGTCCCCGCAGTAGGTGTTCACGTCCACCTGCATGCTGCCGCTCACGGTGGACCCGCCGCAGTCGTACATTATGACGGATATGGTGCAATCATCCCGCACCATAAACTGGTAGGTTGCGGAGCCGGGGCCGGGGCCGGCCTGGGTCGCTTGCGGAACCACTTCCCCGCCGCCGCCGTAAATATTTCCTTCGCAGGTGTCATTTTCCGTAGTGTACCCGTACTCAAATGTCCCGTATCCGCCGCTTGGTATGATATCAACATACTCAGAAAAGCCGGCGGTTACTCCTTCCAGCGGGTTCGGCGAGAAGGTCAGGTCCACGGTGGGGTCGAACCCCTGGAAGACAAAGGAATTGGTATAGGTGGTGGTGCTACCGGTATAGACGGACAGGTTTTTATAAAAGCCGGCGCTGTAATGCCACAAGTGGATGCCGATGTTGCTGCCCACTGGAGCATTGTCAATATAGAAAGAGGGCTCAAGGTAATCCACGTACACGGGAACGCTGGGAAACACGAGTCCCCAGTCCTGGTCCGCCAGGTTGGCCACGTAGGCGTTCACCGGACATTCCCCCATCTCCGAAAGTCGGGGCAACTCTTGCACGGTGTTCCCAGTATTGAGCCCTTCGACGGTCCCTCCGTAGATGTAGCCGGTATCGAGGTCATAATCAACCATGACCTTGACCGTTTCGGGTTCTCCCGACAGGTCTATGGTCCTTTCCGAGACCGGGTTTGTGGTTATCATGTGGGAGGCTGGAAACATCTCATAGTAGGTTGAGTTAGGGACCATGTATCCTTCCACGTTCACCACGCGGTCCTCGCCGGATGTTACCAGCAGGGTTACTCCTCCCCCCTGGTAGTTGTAGACGTAGAAGACCTCTTTGGGATTGGTAAGCACTATCCTGAGATGCAGGGACTCTTCATCCGGCGGCGCGATAAACTTGTCTCCCTGCATTTCAGCGGCGGGCATGACCACCTGTTTCAGGCCCGAGTTCCGCAGGGATGCTTCGGACACGCCTTGCAGGTCCACGCTGATGTTTACGGCGACCTTTTCGTCGTTGGGTATCTCACGACAAGCCATCCAGGCCAGTCCGAGGGCCACGGTCATTACAATGGCCATTCCGGTCCACGCTGCTTTATATTTTCTCATGATAATTCCTCCTTGGTCTTACATTGGAATTTCGATCTCGATGGTGAGCTCGGTGGCCTGGGGCGGCTCCTGGTACACCATGTCCGAGGGGTTGTCCTGGTTCATGGAATCCTCCGGTGAGGTCCCGTCCGTGTCCCCGCCGGAGCCGGAAGAGCCGTCTTCGTCGTACAGCAGGAGGGAGTCGGGGTCTGCCGCGGTGCCGTCGGTTCCGACCGGCAGCATTCCCGAGGTGGACTCTCGAAGGTCCTTGGCCCGCTCTTCCATGCAGGTGCTTTGAGGAGTAACCAGACTGATAAGCCAGGCCAGGTCCTTCTCGGATATCTCTTGCGGGGCCCCTGCCACGCCGTCCTGCCCGATCATGGAGTACTGGCCGGCAACCAGGACATGGGACCCTCCACTGGTGCCGCGGACGACTACCTCATCCTCGACAGAGACGGACATGGTGGCCGGCTCGCCGGTGCGGGGATCGGTCCCCACCCGGATAATGCCGATGGTCCCGCGGACGCCGGAAACCGAGGTGGGGGTCTTGACCTCATAGCTCGAGTCGTCATTGCCGAAGATGGAACCCACCGCGAACATGATGGTGCCCTTGGCCAGGCCGTAGGCGGAGTTGGCCACGCCCTTGTCCGGCCGGTAGTCCAGCTTCTCGATCTCGATACTGGTGGAAGGGCCCAGCCGGAGAACACTGCCGTCCTTGAAAAGGATGGTGGCCTTGGACTCACGTGCAGTCTGGACCACGTCCCCGCCGGACACCACCACCCCGATCACGCCCTGCACGGTCGGGCCGCC
>JAWOBU010000171.1:0-8315 GCA_046484135.1 bacterium | reverse complement strand
ATGTGTCCATGGTGGGGGCCACGCTCAGGCTTTCGATGTTGTAGCCCCGGCCGGAGAACAGGCCGGCCACCCGGGAGAGGACCCCGAACTTGTTCTCTACCAGCACCGATATAGTGTGCTTCATCTTAAACCATGCCTCCCGCTAATCCAGGCTTATTCACTTCACCGACTTCAGGCTTTTCTTCTTTTTCTTTTTCTTCTCGGGCCCCAGCATCATGTTGCGAATGGACTCGCCTGCCGGGACCATGGGAAAGACGTTCTCCTCCCGGTCCACCCGGAAGTCCATGATGCAGGGACCGGGCGTTCGGACAGCTTCTTTCAGCACCGGCTCCACGTCGGCGGGGTCGGTTACGATAAAGCCGCGGGCGCCGTAGGCCTCTGCCAGGGCCTTGAAGTCCGGCTCGACCGCGAGGCAGGTGTTCGAGTAGCGCCGGTCATAGAACAGCTCCTGCCACTGGCGGACCATTCCCAGAAAGCGGTTGTTCAAGATGGCCACGTTGACCGGCAGGGAGTTCTGGACCGCGGTGGCCAGCTCCTGTACGTTCATCTGGAAGCTTCCGTCGCCTGCTATGTCGAACACGACGGCGTCGGGGTTCCCGAGCTGGGCTCCGATGGCCGCTGGGAATCCGTACCCCATGGTGCCGAGTCCGCCGGAGCTCAAGAACCTGCGGGGCCGCTGGAAATGATAGTACTGTGCGGCCCACATCTGATTCTGGCCCACCTCGGTGCAGACGATGGCCTCGCCGGCGGTGATCTCGTAAATCTTTTCCACCACGTACTGGGGCTTGATGACTTGCTCGGATGGCTCGTACCCCAAGGGGTGCTCCTTCTTCCACTCGGATATCTGGTCGAGCCAGTTCTTGCGCGAGCGCTTCCTGAGCTGGTCCGGCGGGTTCAGCTTCCGGTTGAGCTCCTGCAAGACCGTTTTCACGTCCCCCACGATGGGGTAGTGGACCTTGACGTTCTTGGAGATGGCGGAGGGGTCTATATCCACGTGGATGACGGTGGCGTCGGGCGCGAACTCCTCGATCCTGCCGGTGACGCGGTCGTCGAACCTTGCGCCGATGGCTATCAAAAGGTCGCTTTCGGAGACCGCCATGTTGGCGTAATAGGTCCCGTGCATCCCGAGCATCCCGAGGGACAGCGGGTCATCAGCGGGGAAGCCTCCCAGTCCCAACAGCGTCATGGTTACGGGTATGTCCTGGCCCCGGGCCAGCTCGATGATCTCTTCTGCGGCGCCGGAGATGATTACTCCTCCGCCGGCGTAGACCACGGGCCGCGAGGCCTTTTCGATGACGCGGGCGGCCCGCTCGATCTGTTTGGGGTTTCCCCGCATGGTGGGCTTATAGCCCTTGATCTCGCGGGAGACGGCTTGGGGAGGACGGCTTTTACAGGCGGCCACGTCCTTGGGCATATCAATGAGTACGGGGCCGGGCCTTCCGGTGGAGGCGATGTAAAAGGCCTCGCGGATTATGCGGGGAATGTCGCACACGTCCTGGACCAGGTAGCTGTGCTTGGTTATGGGCCGGGTGATGCCCACGATGTCCGCTTCCTGAAAAGCGTCTCCTCCGATCATCTCGGTAGGCACCTGGCCGGTAATGGCTACAATGGGTACCGAGTCCATGGCCGCGCTCGCTATGCCGGTCACCAGGTTGGTCGCCCCCGGCCCGGAGGTCGCCATGCACACCCCCACCTTGCCGGTGCTGCGGGCGTACCCGTCGGCCGCGTGCGCCGCGCCCTGCTCGTGCCGGGTCAGCACGAACCGGAGCTCCCGGTCGAAAAGCACGTCGAATATCCCCAGCAGCACCCCTCCCGGGTATCCGAAGATGAGCTCGACCCCCTCGTTCAGAAGGGAATCAACCAGTATCTGCGCCCCTGTCTTCTCGCTCATGTCAATGTCCTCTCATCAAAACCGCGGTTTTCCTCGAGCTGAAAAATAACACCTCTTACTCGTACACCGCTCCTCCCGCGGCGCTGCCCACCAGGTCGGCGTAGCGGGAGAGGTAGCCGGTCTTTACCTTCTTCGGCTTCGGCTTTAAACTTCCTTTCCTCTTTTTAAGCTCGGCTGCCGAAACCATGAGGTCCAGCTTGCGCTTTTTTATGTCCAGCTTGATCCGGTCCCCGTTTTTTATCAAGGCGATGGGCCCTCCCGCGGCCGCCTCGGGAGAGACGTGTCCGATGCAGGGCCCCCGGGTCCCGCCGGAGAACCTGCCGTCCGTAACCAGGGCCACCGACTCGCCCAGTCCCATGCCCATGATGGCGGAGGTGGGCGAGAGCATCTCCCGCATGCCGGGACCGCCTTTCGGCCCTTCGTAGCGGACCACCACAAAATCCCCCGCCTTGATCTTTCCGTCCAGGATGGCTTGCATGGCAGTCTCCTCCGAGTCGAAGCAGCGGGCCTTGCCTTGGTAGCTCATCATGCCGGGCGAGACCGCGGACTGCTTTATGACCGAGCCTTCAGGCGCCAGGCTCCCGAAGAGCACGGCGATCCCTCCCTGGTCCATGTAGGGGTCGCTTTTCGGCCGGATGACCCCGCTGTCCTTCCAGGGCTTTTTCTTAAGGAGCGATTTCACTCCGGGCCCGTTCACAGTGGGGTTGTCATGAAGTTTTTCCTTTAGCTCGTACATTACCGCTATCACTCCTCCGGCGCGGTCCAGGTCTTCCATGGCGTGGTCTCCCGCCGGCCGGAGCCGGGTCAGATTCGGGGTGTCCGCGGATATCTGGTCGAAGCGCTTAAGGGGCAGGTCCACGCCGGCTTCCCGGGCGATGGCGGTAAGATGGAGCACTGAGTTGGTCGAGCCTCCCAGCGCCATGTCCATGCGGATGGCGTTCTCGACTGACTTCCGGTTCATGATCTTTCTTGCGTTGACGTCCTTTTTTACAAGCTCGACCGCTTTTTGTCCGGACTCGTAAGCTGTTCTCTGTTTCTTTGCCGACACCGCGGGCGCGGTGCCGCAACCGGTAAGGCTCATGCCCATGGCCTCGGTAAGACAGGCCATGGTGTTGGCTGTGTAAAGCCCCTGGCAGGAGCCGGGCCCGGGACAGGCCTCCTGTTCCACCGCGGCGAGCTCGTCCGCGGACATTTTGCCGGCCTGATAAAGGCCCACCGCCTCGAAGGTGTTGCGGACCAGGGTCAGCCGCTCGCCGTGATGATAGCCGCACAGCATGGGTCCCGCGGTCACGGCGATGCAGGGGATGTCGAGCCTTGCCGCGGCCATGAGCATGCCGGGGGTGATCTTGTCGCAATTGGTCAGAAGCACCAGGCCGTCCAGGGCGTGGGCCTCGGTAACGGACTCGATTATATCGGCGATAAGCTCTCTGCTCGGCAGGCTCATCCTCATGCCGGAGTGGCCCATTGCTATGCCGTCGCAGATGCCGGGCACTCCGAACAGAAAGGGCCTTCCGCCGCCTGCGTACACCCCGTTCTCGATGGCCCGCTCCAACTGCCTCATGTTGGTGTGTCCGGGAATGAGGTCACTAAAGCTGGATGCCACGCCTATGAAGGACTTGTCCATGTCTGCGGAGGCCACGCCGGTGGCCCGGATCAGCGCCCGGTTGGGCGTTCTCTCCACCCCTTTTTTGGATCGGTCGGACCGCATGGCAGTACTCCTTTCGCTTAAAACCCATGTCTTCCGTGCCAGCGACTTTAATCGCTTTCTAAACTAAAAAACCCCGATGGAGACCACCGGGGTGTAAGCCGACCGGGTGGCCTCTCACTCGGGCGTGGCTACCGCGACCTTGTACTGGTTGATCTTCTGAGCGATCCGGTCCTTGCCCTGCAGCTTGAGCCTTTTAATCCGCTTTATCTCCATCTCTTCCTCGGAGCTTAAATGGGACCTTGACTCGAGCTCCTTGAGCTGCTCCTTCAAGTCCTGGTGCTCCTGCCAGAGCTCCATGAACTCGGGGTCGTTCTCGCAAAGAGACAAAGCGATCTCGTAATCCTCTTTGCTCATGTTACCCGGGATGTAATTGTCTGCAAACATGATAGTGTCACTTTAGTCCGATCGGGCCTTTCTGTCAAACCTTTAGCGAAGCTCATTAAAGTGGGCCGGGCAGGAGTTCCACACCGGCGCGGCTCACTTTAACACAAACTCGTAATCCTCGTAGTCGGGCAGCTCCGATTTCAGATGCTCTTTTATCCTGTTTACGAGCCTTGCTTCGAGCTGTCTTACCCTCTCGCGGGATATGCCGAACTCTTCGCCCACCTCCTGGAGAGTGAGCGGTTCCTCGCTCATGAGGCGGTTGTCGAAGATAAAGGCCTCCTTTTCGTGCTCGGGGTCTTCCAGGGCCTTTCGGAAGGAAGTGAGCTTGTGCTTTATGATTCGGTGGAACTGATCGTCCGCCAGGGCCTCGTCCACCGGCGTCTGCTCGTCCGGCAGGGTCATCTCCCGGGTCTGGTTGCCGTCCTCGGTTACCGGCTTGTCCAGGCTCTCGTCCCTGCCGGAGAGACGCTGGTCCATCTCGCTTATCTCGCTTTCCTTGACGTCCAGGGACTGGGCGAGCATGCGGGAGCCGGGCTCGAACCCGAACTGCTCGAGCCGGTCCTTTTCCTTTTTCAGGTTGAAAAAGAGCTTTCTCTGGGCCTGGGTGGTCCCGATCTTGACCAGCCTCCAGTTGTCCATGAGGAACTTGAGGATATAGGCCCGGATCCAGAAGCTGGCATAGGTGGAAAGCCGGATGCCGCGATAGGGGTCGAACTTCTTTACCGCCTGCATCAGTCCCACGTTTCCCTCCTGGATCAGGTCCAACAGGTCCATCCAGTTCCGGTAGTACTCGAGGGCTATCTTGACCACCAGCCGGAGGTTGGAAGACACCAGAGTCCGGGCGGCGTTCAGGTCTTGGTGCTCCTGGTAGCGCACTGCCAGGCCGTGCTCGCTCTCCTTGTCCAGCAAAGGGTAGTTGCGGATTTCCATGAGATAACGCTGCAGAATAGAAGCGTGCTCCATGGAGACCGGAGCGGAAGGCGCAAGAGAGGTGACCTCTTTCTCGATGTCCGTGTCCAGGTCACCATGCCGGGTGTCCGGCGACTCCTCGGCCAGGTCGGAAAGCTCCTCCAAGTCCGCTTCCGGCTCTTCCGCCTCCGGCTTTACAGACGTGTCCCGCTCTGCCGCGGGCTCCGGCCCCTTGGAAGAGGCCCCGGCTTTCCGGGTCTTCTTGGAGCCTTTCTTCTGCCGGACCTGTTTCTTCTTGGCGGGCTTTTTATTTCCGCTCTTTTTACCAGCCATCTTGACCCTTTTCCTAAACTCGGTGACTTGAGTTTATATAGTTTAGCATCCCCCCGAACGGTTGCAATATTTGGAGGGTTGTGCCTGCCTTTTTGTTCCGCCGGTCTTCTCGGGTTGAAGGAGGCCTTTTTTACTTGTCATTTTCTTTTCCGCGGTGCTATATTTTATCCAGGGGGAAGATGGTTTTGATATCCCGGCCTGACCCACTATAATGTGTGCGGGAGGCTTCGTTTAAATTGACTTCCTGCGGCAAATGGGTTTCTCTTGGCGAGTACGCTGAGAGGGCGGGTCTTTCCGAATCGGAGGCCCGGAGGATATTCGACTCGGCCGGGTCTTTGACCAAGCGGGTGGCGGGAGTGGACTATATTTGGGCTGATGATCCCGACTCCCTGGCATCGAAGGACGCGGAGGAAAGAGAGGAAACCGCGGGAAAGGGTGAGAGCCTCTCTGGGTCCGTGAACCAGGATTCCCTTGCTTCCCGGTCCTCCTCTTTTGAGGACATGGCTCTTCAGACGGAACGGGCCATATCCGTGGTGGAGCGCTCTTTGAACGCCTTTATGATGATGCATCAGGAGGTGGTCCGGGAAAAGGAGCGTGCTGCGGAGCGGGCCGGCGAGGGCGTGCCCGAGCTGGAAGAGGAGCTTGCCAGGCACAAGGAAGCGCTTCGCAGGCTGGAGAGTTCTTTACAGGAAAAGGACCAGGAGATAGCCGACCTCAAGATGCTGGTGGACATCCTGGAGAGCCGGGGAGGTGGTTCCGCTTTCGAGGTTGATGAGGGGGCGTCGGTGGGCGACGTAATGGAAGACCAGCTCAAGTACATAACCGAGCAACAGATGATTAAGGATCTGCTGGAAGAGTAGGAGGTCCTTAATGAATTCGCAGAAGGGTCGCGACAACCGGAAGTATGAACGGGTTTTCCTGGAGAGCCGCCATCTTTGGAACCTCTCGGAGGGCGGGGCTTACATCATCAGCAGAAACCCCCGCAAGACGGGCAGCATTCTGCAGTTCGAGTACCGGCTGGAACACGTAAACAAGACCTTCAAGGCCCTGGCCAAGGTGGTCCGCACCTTGTATCATCCCAACCCCAAGACCGGCGAGCCGGCGGGGATGGCCCTCCAGTTCATCAAGGTCAGTGACAAGGACCGGGCCCTTTTAAAGGAGTACTTGGAGAAGGCGTCTACTGTTGCGGAGTAACGGTGATTACATGAAAAAATCGGCATGGCTTTTCGCTCTGGTGTTTCTTATAAGCTCTCTTTCCGGGTCCGCCCGGGCGGAGGACCCGGCCAGGCTCGAGGTCCGGGCCTTTCCGGAAAAGCCGCCTGCCCTGGTGTGGATAGACACGGTGGAGATGCACGCCACCCCCCTCAACCTGCCCGACTTCCGGCCGGGCGTACACGAGGTCCGGGTGGCCCGCAAGGGGGTAGCGCTTAAAAGAAGGGTCCTTCTGAAACCGGGCGCCCACGTTGTCCTGGCCGCCGACTTTCTCAAAAACGACATCCAGGCCAAAAACCGCGAAAGCCTGGGCTACGAGCCTATGCAGGGACAAACCATGCTTACCTTCACCTCCTTCAGCAACACACCCCCGCCCAGGATGAAAAAGACCGAGCCCAAAGCAAAAGAAGTAACCCCGCCGGAGAAAAAACCCGGCAACGCGGGCGGAGCATCCTCCCAAGAGCCTTCAAAAACCCCTGACGAAGTGGAAAGCGAAACCCGCGGAAAGGGAAAAGAAAAGAATACGGGCGAGCAGAAAAAGCTCGCACTCGCTCCTCCGCCCGGCTCCGGCAAGGAGTTCTACGGCCCGCCGGTGCCGGAAAAGTACCGGCAAGAAGCGGCAGACGCCGACAAGGAGCCGGCCGCGGACACCAGAAAAGCCGGGAAGAAAAAAGGAGCCGACGGGCAGGACGAAACCCAAAGCCGGGAAAAAGAGAAGCCCGGCAAGAGCCCCTCCCATAGTACGGCGAAGAAGTCTCCGCCGGAAAAACCGGACCGGGAGGAGCAGGCATACCCTCATCCCTGTCCGCCGTCGAAGAGCGCGGACTGCTCCGAATGGGACGCCTCCACCATCCGGGGCTCCGTGTACAACTACTACTGCCTGCTTAGCCAAGACGACTTCAGCGAGGCCTACAACTACTGGCTGACCGACCGGACCAAAGGATGGTTTTACGGCGCCGCCCAGAAGTTCTGCACCATCCACGGCTTTGACATCCGCGGCTTCGAGGCCGTCCGGGAGTCGGACTCCACGGCCCGGGCGAGCTACCACGTGGACCTGAAAGAGCGGGACGGCACCGTAATCGAAAGCTGGAAGATGAAAACCTCCCTCTCCAAGAAAGGGAACATCTGGATGATAACTTCCACCCAAGGCAAGCCGGCCAATTAGCCGGCACAAGACTTATAAGCCGCTTCAAGGTTATTGCTTCTTCTTCCGCAAAAAGTCGTTCTTATGTTCGCGAAACCAACCCGCCGGCAGGTTGGCAATAGCTGCAAGGAATACTAAATTGGCCTGGGCCGACAGGGCCCGGCCGGAGATCGAGATGCTCAAGCTCAGGAACTTATCCACTGCTTACGGACGGATCATCGCTCTGCACGGCGTTTCCCTGCACGTGCAGGAAGGCGAGATAGTGGCCCTGATCGGCGCCAACGGAGCGGGCAAGACCACCCTCCTTAACACCATCTGCGGACTCCTGCCGGCCCGCCAGGGAAGCATCCGCTTTCTGGACCGGGAGATCGCGGGCAAGCCGCCCGAGAAAATCGTGCGCATGGGCGTAAGCCAGGTGCCGGAAGGAAGGCAGATATTCTCGCGGCACACCGTCTACGACAACCTGGTGCTGGGCTCCTACCTGCGCTACAAGACCGACCACCGCCGCGACATAGCCGAGGACATAGAAAGCATGCTGGAGAGGTTTCCCGTGCTCTCGGAAAGACGGCATCTGCCGGCCGGGACCCTGTCCGGAGGAGAGCAACAGATGCTGGCCATCGCCCGCGCCCTCATGGGCAGGCCCGTCATCATGCTGCTGGACGAGCCTTCCATGGGACTGGCTCCACGACTGGTCTCCGAGATATTCAAGATAGTGAAGGAACTGCGAGAGGACG
>JAWOBU010000200.1:0-3440 GCA_046484135.1 bacterium | reverse complement strand
CCGAATTCAGCGAGCCTTTCCTGAATTCCCCGATTTGTCGCAGCTCATTGATCAACTCTTCCGCTTCTTTTTTCTGCCGCTTGCTTTCAGTAGTCATGGTCAGTCTCCTTTCTGAATGTTTACTATACATTCAGAATTATAGCAAAAAAAGAAGTTATATACAACAGCCACCAAATATGTCGCACGCCCTGTTTTTTTCGATTTGTCCTCTCGCCCGCGATTTCATATTATAATCAACCGGGGACACGTAATGGAGAAGGGCAAAATCCTCATAGTTGACGACGACCAGTTCTACCAGGAGTTCTGCACGGAAATCCTCTCGGGGGAAGGATATCTTGTCCGGTCTACCTATACCGGAGAAGAGGCCCTGGAGATATTAAGAAACGAGAACTTTCACGTGGTCCTGGTGGACCTGGTCATGCCGGGGATGCACGGCATGGAGGTTTTGGAGAAAGCCAAGCAGATAAACCCTGTTATTGACGTCATCATCATGACCGGCCACGCCTCGGTGGACAGCGCCGTGAAATGCTTAAAGAGCGGGGCCGGCGATTATCTCACCAAGCCGCTTAACCCGGAGGAGCTCAAGCTTACGGTAAAGCGGACCATCGAGCTGCGCCATCTTTTCGACGAGAACGCCGAGCTCCGGAGCCTGCTTACGCTCTACGAGAGCTGCCAGCGGGTGAGCCTCTGTATGGACGTGGAGAAGCTTTACCACTCCTCCCTGGACGCAGTGCTCCAGGCCCTGCAGGGAGAGCTCGGCCTGGCCTTTTATCGCACGGACGGCTCCTGGCAGGTCCAGTCCTACCGCGGCATGGACGAGGAGGAAGCGGAGACGTTGCTTGATGATTTGTTGAAAACCGATCTTGACCCTTTTCCCGACCGGATCATAACCATAGAGGACCCGGAAGTGGCCCGGCAAGGCAGAGCCGGCATGAAGCTCCGCATTTCTTCCGGCCTGGCCATGCCGGTAAAGGTGCCCGGTCTCCTGGAAGGATACATGGTCTCCTTCCGTACCGGTAACCGGCCCCGGTACGATCGGATGGACCTGAGCACCGCCCGCTTCATTTCCGATCAGGTGCACTTGTCCTTCGAGAACTCCCTGAAGTTCGAGGACGCCCAGCGACTCATGTTTATTGACGACCTGTCCGGGCTGTTCAACACCCGCTACCTGGACATGGCCCTCCAGACCGAGATAAAAAGGGCCAAAAGATTTCGCAAACATCTTTCTCTCTTGTTTATAGACATTGACCACTTCAAGGACATAAACGACACCTACGGACACCTGGTGGGCACTCAAGTGTTGATCGAGACCGCCAACATCATCAGGTCCTGCGTGCGCGACATTGACATAGTGGTCAGGTACGGGGGGGACGAGTTTATAGTTATCCTGGTGGAGACGGACGAGGACGGCGCTCGGGTGGTTTCGGAGCGTATCCGGAGCCTGATGGAGGAGACCCCTTTCCGGGTGGGGGGGGACCTCGAGCTCCGGGTGACCTGTTGCGTGGGCATCGCCGGTTATCCCGAGGACTCCGAGGACCGCACCGAGCTCATCCACCTGGCGGACAAGGCCATGTACAAGGGCAAGGAAACGACCCGGAACGTGGTGTACTCGGTTTCGGAGCTGGAGGAATCATGAACATAGCTTTGATAGGATATCGCGGCACCGGCAAGAGCACCATTGGTAAAATGGTGGCTGCCGAGATCAAAATGGAGCTCAGGAACATGGACGCCCTGATCATCGAGAAGGCGGGTATGAGCATTCCCATGATAGTCGAGACTTATGGATGGGACCAGTTCCGGGACTTCGAGACCGAGGTCCTGGAAGAGGTCATGAAAAATGACAACCAGGTCCTGGACTGCGGCGGAGGAATAATCATCCGCGCCGAGAACCGCGAGATGCTAAGCAGGTCGGGGGACGTGTTCTGGCTCACCGCTTCCGTGGATACCATTGCCGAGCGGATAGCCGAGGACAGCCAGCGGCCTTCCCTGACCGGAAAGTCCTTTATCGAGGAGATCGGCGAGGTCCTGAAAGAACGGGAGCCGCTTTACCGGCATAGTGCTTCTCACGTTATAGACACTGAGAGCATGAGCGCACAAGAAGCCGCCCGGCAGATAATCGAGCTTTCCGGGGCGGGAAATAAGTGAGGCGGGATTTAAGACGATCTGATAGAAGCGTAGCTGAAAAACGGAGGTTTTCATGGCAGGCATTATCAGCTCGGGGGTTTACATTCCGCGGCTTCGTCTCACCGGCGAGGTCCTGGCGGGCGCCTGGGGCGGCTCGAAAAAGGGCGGCCGGAGCCTGGCCAACCATGACGAAGACTGCATAACCATGGCCGCGGAAGCCGCGCTCGAGTGCCTGGGAGATCACGACCCTCTCGAGGTGGACCGAATATATTTTGCGTCTACCACCCCACCTTACCTCGAGCACGGGAACGCCGCTATTGTGGCTGCTGTTGCCGACCTTCGTGCCGACGTCATGGCGGTGGACTTCGGAGGATCGCTTCGGGCGGGGACCTCGGCGCTCCGGGCCGCTTATGACGCGGTAAAGGCGGAGGAAGCCGACAAAGTCCTGGTATGCGCCGCTGATATGAGGATGCCGGCGCCGGGTGATCCCATGGAACGGACCATCGGCGACGGGGCCGCCGCTTTCCTGGTGGGCAAGGAAAAACCGGTGGCCCGGTTCCAACGCTTCTTCTCCTCCTCCCGCGTATTCCTGGACCGCTGGCGCCGGGCAGGTGATCCATACCTCCAATCCGGAGACCCCCGGTTCATAAGCGAACAAGGCATCATGACCCATCTGCCGGAGATTGCGGAAGAGATGATAAAGGGACTGGACGTAACCAGGGACGAGATAAGCCGGGTGGTGTACTACTCGCCGGACATGCGTTCGCGTCGCGGGCTGGACAAGAAACTCGGGTTCGACGCCTCACAGTATCTCCAAGACATTCCCCAGGCAGCTATCGGCGACACCGGCAACAGCCAGGTCTTCCTCTCCCTGGCCGCGGCGCTGGCCCAGAGCGAGCCCGGCGATAATATAGCGCTCTTTAACTACGGCTCGGGCGCGGACGCATGCCTGCTCGAGGCCACCGAGCACGTCAAGGAGTTCAGCGCCACTATCAACGAACAGATGGACGCCGGCCGGCCGGTGTCGAGCTATGCCCGCTACCTGCGGTTTCGGGGCCAGCTTCCGGGCGAGGACATTGATATCTGGACCTCGGCGCCGGTGCTGTGGAGGGAAGAGGACATCAACATCAGGAGGTACGGGAAAAAGTGCAACGCCTGCGGGGCCATCCAGTTCCCGCCGCGCTACAAGTGCTGGAGCTGCGGTGGCGAGGACATGGCGCCTTATAAGGTGTCGCGCCGCGGCCGGGTGTACACCTTTGCCCTGGACTCGCTGGTGCCGAACCCGGAGCCTCCCACCCCCATGGTGTCGGTGGACC
>JAWOBU010000139.1:0-3779 GCA_046484135.1 bacterium | reverse complement strand
AACGCCACCGGCGCGCTCTTGCCGGGAGAGGAGAACACGCTCGCGGTAAGGGTGGACAACCGCCGTTCCTACACTGACGTTCCTCCCCGCCTCTGGAAAAAGGAAAAGCTGGGATGGTGGTCCTACGGAGGCATCGGCCGCACAGCAAAGCTGGTCTGGTCTCAAGAGGTGAGCATCAACAAGGCGGTCATACACGCCCGGCCGGAAGAAGAGGGTAAGGGCAGGTTGGCGGTTTCCGGGCTGGTTTACAATCACGGCGATGAAGCAAAAGAGGTTACGCTCACGGCCCGGCTTCGAAAGGGGGCCGAGGTTATCTGTTCGGGTCAGAAAGAGACCGGTCTGTTGGTCCCGGCAAAGGCCTGCGCTCAGTTCGACCTGGGCACGGAGATGGTCGAGGGGATCGAGCCCTGGTCGCCCGCAAGCCCCTCGCTTTACACGCTCGAGATCGAGGCCGCCTCCGGAGACGAAGTTGACAGGGTGAAAGAGAGGATCGGCTTTCAAAGCTTCGAGGTCCGGGACGGCGAGCTTTTATTAAACGGCGAGCCGATGTGGCTTCGCGGCATGAACCGGCACGAAGACGACCCCGAGACCGGCTTTTTCCAGACGGACGAGCGGATGGCACAGGACATGGAGCTTTTAAAGGAGCTCCACGTAAACCACATGCGTCCCGGACATTATCCGAATGATCCGCGCTGGCTGTATCTTTGCGACCGGGAAGGCATAAGCCTGACCGAGGAGATACCTCTTTATCAGGCTTCCAGCGGGGTCCTCAAATGGTTCGAGGCCCGGTTCATGAAAGACCGCAAGGATGTCCCTCTGCGGGTGGGAGGAGAATACTCCACCCTTTCCCAGATGACCGACCCCCAACTCCTGGACAACGCTTCCCAACAGCTTATCGAGATGATCGAGCGCGACCGGAACCATGCTTCCATCATCATGTGGTCGGTGGGCAACGAGAACCTCACATATCTCAAAAGGGCCCGCAAGATGTACAAGCGCCTTATCAGCGTGTGCAAAAGGTTTGACCCGGAGCGGGAGGTTACCTTTGCGCTGTTGTGCGGCCCGGGCGTTTCCCCCCTCCTGGAGAAGACGGGGGACTTGGCGGACGTGCTTTTTCTGAACGAGTACTACGGCTGGTACTTCGGCGAGGCGTCCGGGGTAGGTGGATTGCTGGACAAGTTCCACGAAAAGTACCCGGAAAAGCCCATCGTGATCTCCGAGTTCGGCGCGGGCACGGTTGCCGGCCGGCACAGCGACAAGCCGGAAAAGTTCTCGGAAGAGTACCAGGTCCACGTTTACGAGACTCAGCTTAAAGAGGTCCGTGCGCGGCCGTTCGTGAAAGGGACCATGCCCTGGATACTGGCCGACTTCCGGTGCCCGTGGTTTAAAGAGGAGCACCCGGTTTACGAGATGAACTTGAAAGGGCTCCTCGATTACGAAAGGAAGCGCAAAAAGATGGCGTTCGAGACCATCCGGGAGTTTTACGCGGAGAAAGCCGCTGGAAGGTGAACGAAATGGAAGAAGAGAAGGACAAGGTTTCTGAAGGAGCTCCCCCCCAAGAGGGCGAGTATAAGCCATCCCTGCTGCGGGTCTTCATAGTGGGCCTGGGCCAGACCGGCCGGGAACTTTTCTGTCGGCTTATGGGCAAGATCGAGGTCACGGGCGTGGATATTGACGAGAAGAAGCTCGAAATGGCCCGGCGCCGGCCTCTGTCCGACAATGCCCGGCTGGAGTGCAGGGACGGGACCAGCCGGCTTACCTGGCAGGACCTTTCGCTTTCCGAAAACGACACCGTGATAACAGTGGTCCGGCGGGACGATGTGAACCTCGAGGTCTCCCGGGTGGTCAAAGAGCACTTCGGTGTCAAGCGGATTTTCAGTCTTATCCATTCGAGCAGCATGAAGGATGAGTACGGCTCGCGCGGTGTGGAGACCGTGGACCGGGCCGAGGTGTTGGCTTCATTTTTCGAGTCGCGGGTTCTTCTGGACCGGCGGCCCGCCATGAACATCGGTCTCGGCAAAGGCGAGCTTTTGGAGGTCCCCATCATGCAGGGGTCTCCCGTGATCGGTCGCAGGTTAAGCTCGTTCCACGCCCGTCCCTGGCTGGTGGGCGCGATTTACCGGGAGGGAAAGCTTATCGTTCCTCACGGCCATACGGTGCTCAAGCAGGACGACAAAGTGGTGCTGATCGGCGAGCCGCATGTCCTTTCCGGCATCGCCGATTTTTTCCGGACGGGCGAGCCCGAGTTTCCGCTCCAGTTCGGGACGCGCATCGGGGTACTGGTTACTTCATCTCTATCCGACGAGTCTTATAACCTTCTGCTTTCGGAAGCCAACTACCTGGCGGCCAACACCAAGGCCCACTCCATGGTGCTTCTCAGTCTGCCGGGCTCGCAGGAGCCGGACGTGGAGCTGGCCGAGCGGGTATGCGGCGGTACCGGCCTTACCTGCGAGCCTGCTTATTTTCCGGAGGACGACGAATCGTGGCCTCGCAAGCTGCAGGTCCAGGACTTCGGGGCCATCATCACGGGCTGGAAGAAGATGGGACTTTTACAAAGAGTGGGACTGCGAAGGTCCATGCTGGTGCGGATTCTCCGGGAAGCGGACTATCCGGTCATCATATCGCGCGGCACCCATCCTTATAAGAAGATACTGATACCGGTGGTGAGAAGCGGTCATCCCTTGCGGGTCGCCGAGCTCGGCATAAACCTCTCCCGGCTCTTCAATGCGGAGCTCCACGCCATCACGGTTACGGAGCCGGCCTTCAGCGCGGGCGCGGAAGAGGTGAGCGAACAGAAGCAGGTGCTGGACCAGGTTTTGGAACACTCGGCTTTATATCATAAGTCCATCCGGGTCTTTCACCTGGAGGGGAATCCTATAAAGGAAGTTGTAAAGCACAGCAAAGACTACGACCTGGTGGTCATGGGGTATCGTAAGACCGGGACTCGTGTTTTTCTGTTCGACATGGCTGTGGAGATACTTCGCCAGTTGCAATGCTCGGTGGTGGTCGTTCCCTACGAGGAGAGACCGTCTTGACCGGCACCGCGGCCGCAAGCCTTTTCTGGATCGCGCTGGGGGCCCTGGCCATTCCTCTTCTGGCCCGGCGGCTCCATATCCCGTCTGCAGTGGGAGAGCTGGTCTACGGCATTCTGGTGGGTCCCCATCTTCTGGGGCTGGTATCAGAGGACCCTTTTATCGAGTTCATGGCCCAGGTAGGTTTTGCCATCCTCATGTTCAGCGCGGGCATGGAGATAGACTTCCGTCCTTTCCGGAAAGGTCGTTCCGGTCTTTTGTCCACTGCCTGGCTTTATGTCCTTGCGATTGTCCTTTTCGCCGCGGGAGGGATATACCTGCTGCAGTTGGGCCCCTGGCCGGTTCTGGCCGTGTGCTCGATCTCAGTGGGCCTTGCCAGCGTGCTCCTGCGCGAGAAAAGCCTGACCCCTCTTCCCATCGGCCAGACGGTCCTGGCCGCCGGCCTTCTGGGAGAAACCGTTTCCATCCTCTTTCTTACCATTCTGGACTTTAACTTCCGGTTCGGGTTCTCCGTTGAGTTCTACGTGGCCCTGGCCAAGTTCGGCGCCATCTTTGTTTTCGCTTATCTTGTCCTCCACTTTTTCGTTTCATCATCTGGTGGTATCCGGAGAAGGTGGGCGGTCTGGTTGAAAGCGGAGACCCTCTGGAGCTGGGCGTGCGGCTGGCGGTGGCGGTGTTGTTTATTTTCGTGGCGGTGGCTGTTCTTTTCGAGGTGGAGGCCATCCTAGGCGCATTTCTGGCGGGCGC
>JAWOBU010000082.1:0-22301 GCA_046484135.1 bacterium | reverse complement strand
ACCCCCAGCCCGCACGCCACGACCCGGACGACTACTACGGGGTGGCAGCCGGCACCGGCATGGTTTACGAGAACCTGGTCTTTGACCTGGCTTACTGGTACAAGTGGGGAAATGACGTAACGCTTTACACCAACTATAATAAGAATACGGGCGCGGTGGAAGAGGTCCGGGGAGACGTGATCCAGCGAAAGGTCATGCTGTCCCTGATCGTTCATGTCCAGTAGTAATTAAGCCGGATATTTTATCGTTATGATCGAGGAGGGACCCCCATGACATCCAAGAGAGCATCTGCGAGCTTAGCGGGATTTTTAGTGGCCCTTGTTGTTCTTCTGGCGGGCTTTACGGCCCGGGCCCAGATGAATCTTTATATCTCTTCGGTGAACGATCCAATAAAACCGGGGCAGGAGTTCACGGTAGAGGTGTCCGCGGACCTCGACATCAACACCCTGGGCAAGTACGAGTTTCCCATTTATTACGACGAAAGCCTGATGGTGTTAAAGCGGGCCGAGGGCGTTCCCGGTAGCGAGTTTACCATGCCCGTAACCCGGGACCTTCCCTTTTACGAGAAGATGACCCTGCGGGACGAGCATAACATCCAGGGATGCTCGACCAGCGGCTATACTCCCCTGGCTTACCTTACTTTCGAGGTTTTGGACACAGCGGCGCCGGGCCGGACTACCTATATCGAGTTCGGCAATACCGTGGTCATGAAGGACTGCTATGGCGAAGACATAACCGGCGGACTTCCACCGCCATCCCAGTGGGAAGCCGGAAGCGTGAGCACCGCAGCATTACCCGCCGGAGCTACTGCTACTCAAAAGTACATGGACCTGGACGACGATTACGCTCCCTCCGAAAACGACGCCGAGTTGCTTCACAAGATCGTGGACAACGACATCGGGGCGGGAGACGAAAATCTCTTGGACAAGAACGCCCGCTCCTGCGACTTGAACGGGAACGCGGTTTCCGACAAGTATGACGCCGGCAGGATGGACGCCCTGGTGCGGCCCTCCCGGTTGATTCACTCGGGCAGCGACGGGGTGTGTCATTCCGAGGCATTGGGAGACGATGCCCAGGAGACGCCGGTAGGGCAGGGTGAACCGGGAGCGGTGGTCATCTCTCCCGGCTTTAACGCGGTTCTCGACACCACCCCGGGCGGAGATGACGTGATCTCCGGACACCGTATCCTCACCGGTCCTGACGGTCTGGCGGGGTCTACTGCTTCCGGCGACGACGAGCAGGAGATTCCGCTCGGGAACGGACGGCCCAACGGCTTGTGCGTACTGCCGGGCCGCAACCAGGTCATGGACTCCACTCCCATATCTGACGACGTGTCAGTGGAAGACCTCAAATCCAATGACTTCATCGCCGCTCATCCCCAGACCGGCGCTCCGGCGCGGCTCGAGCTCATAAGCCCGGAGCAGAACCCGCTTTACGTGGACCGGGACCAGCCCATACCCATCACCGTGGCTGTCCGGGATGAAAGAGGAGCTGCCAAGACAGGCATATCCCCGGTGTTCCGGCTTACCAGCGGCCAGGGCTACTTTCAAGGCAGCCAGGGCGGAACCACCGTGATATCTCAGCTCGAGTCTGACACCTATGCTGATAAAGCGGGGGCTCCCAAAGGCTACTCCACCGTGGTCCTATATCCGGTAAGCGGGTCGAACCACATCGAGGTATCGCTTCCCGGGGACCCTGCTAAAGGAGTTCCCGAGCCGCAGCCTCTCTCCCTTACCGTCGAGGTCCTCGAACAGTCCCAAATGGTGCCGGATAGCATGACCATCAACGCGGAGAGCACATCAATAATGGCAGGCGAAACCGCCGTTATATACCTTACCGTTACGGCCGGGGGAGAACCGGTTCACGGCCTGGCCAACCGGATCAAGCTGTTGAGTCTCAGGAATGCGGAGAAAGGGGAGGACATGACCCGGTTCGGAGAGGACCGGCCCATGGCGATTTTTCAGGACCGGTTCGAGGACGGAGATATAACGGGCTGGAGCTACAACGCCACGGGCGGCGAGTTTCAGGTTACCACCCAAAGCGCCGGTCTTTTCGGAGACAAAGCTCTCCAGGTTACAGCGACAGGTACGGCCTCTCCCAGCATATGGAGGGCGGTGTCAACCGAGGATTTTAAAGACATCCAGTTTGTATTTGAGTACGCCTTTGTCGGGGACTGCGTGGAATACTCTCCCAGGTTCATTGTCGAGTACTCCCTGGACGGCTCCAACTGGAGGCGTTTAAGGACGGCGGATTCCTATTCCGACCTGGCAGGCGGCAGCGGCATCTGGATGGGAGACAGGTTCAACCTGAAAGGCGTGGGAGCAATCAACCAGGAGCAGATATATATCCGGTTTACTTTCGATGCCAATGGAAGCGGAGTTCTGCAGACTCTTTATCTTGACAACGTGGGGGTCTCCGGTCTCAACATCCTCAACCAGGAAGGGTTCGAGTCCTACCAGGACGGTGATTTTCCGTCCGGGAGCTTGCAGCCCTCCAACTTCATCTCCACCGGCGACGACGGTATCCTGGACACCAACGCTCTGAACGACGACGCCGTGCTTTTCCCGGTGGGCTACGGCGAGGCTTACTCCACCATAATCTATCCGGGCCTGGACGGTGCGCTGGATACCTCGGTGCTGGGAGACGATACCACCGGTTCGACCTCGACCATCAACTCCGGACCGGACGGGGTCGCGGATTCACTGGCAGAGGGAGACGACTTCCAGGAGATCCCGCAGGGTAACGGCAAGCCCTGGACCCAGGGCATCTTTCCAGGCCCGGACCATATCGTGGACAGCGTCCCTGCAAACGATGACTTCAAGGTGGGCGAATCCGGCCCCGATCCCCGCATCGAGGTGGACTCTTCCATCGGGTCCACCACCGGCCCTGGAGTCGGGAACAACGGCTCGGACAAGTTCCTGTTTCTGGGCAGGTCAGTGGCCGGCAACTCGGTGGAGAGCTACGCAGTGGCCATGAAGCTGGACCTCGAGGACATGGACCAGGTGGATTTGAGCTTCTACTCCCGGACGCGTTCGCAGGCGGACCCGGCGAGCAACGGCAAGCGGTCCCAGGAGTTCGTGGTCGAGGTCAGCGACAACGGGGGCGAGTCCTGGTCCAGGGTATGGGACTTTAAGGGAGTTGACGAGAGCTCCTGGACCAAGCACGAGGTCTTACTTTACGATGATCCTCGCTTCAACCTGGTGGATGATTTCCTGGTCCGGTTCCGGGCTTCCATGGACAGCACGGAGAATGACGGCACCGACCCGGACGGCGTATACCTGGACGATATCCTGGTTACCGGCATCGAGCCTTCAGTAGACCGGTTCTCTTCCGTGATAGACACCAATGACGGGCAGGGGACCTACAAAGTTCCTTACTCCTCCTACATCCCCGGCAGTTCGGTGGAGATATCCGCAGCCTACTGGCCGTATCAGATAAATCCCGCCACCCTGGAACTTCCCGTGTTCGCCGATCCCACGCTGGTCATGGAGGTAAAGGAGAGGAAAGCCGAGCCCGACTCTATTCAGGTATTGCCTCAAAACTTCACCCTCAAGGCTTGCCAGTCCATGAACGTTACCGTGGTGGGAAGATACACCGACACCCCTGCCGGCCAGTTGGTTGACATGACCAGGTTCTTCAAGCTCCTGGTAAACGGACCGGCCCGCCAGACTGCGCCGGGCGTCATCACCGCCGACTGTTTTGAAGGGAACACTACCGTGCCCATCAACATCAGCGCCAAGCCGCTTATTCCCAGTCTTTACGACCCCGGCGGCGGAGGCGGCGGCGAGCAGACCGGGGACGTCTCCGGAAGCATCTACACGCCCACTTATGCCAAGGCCCCTGATGCGCCGGTATGGCTTGATCTGGGAGGTGGAGAGGTACTCTACTCCAAGACCGACTCGGCCGGACATCACTATTTCCAGGCGGTCCCTGCCGGAAGCGGCTATTCTCTCTCCGCCTCGAAAGAAGGCTACACCAAAAAGACTGCTAACGTATCCGTAAGCGCGGGCGAAAATACTACTGTAAGCTTTGCTCTCCAGTCCGGCGCGAACTTCGACGGCGACTCATATCCGGATTCAACAGATACCGACGATGACGATGACGGGCTCTCTGATTCTTCCGAGAGCCTCCAGGGGTCTGACGCTTATAACCCCGACACCGACGGCGACGGCTATACCGATGACGTGGACGCTTTTCCCGGCGACAGCACCGAGTGGCTGGACACCGACGGCGACGGCACCGGCGACAACGCCGATACCGACGATGACGGCGACGGAATTAGCGACACGGAGGAAGAATCAGTAGGCAGCGACGGATACATAACCGACCCCAAAGACAAAGACACTGACGGCGGCGGCGAAGAGGACGGAGATGAGGTGGCAGCCGGTCGAGACCCCACCGACTCCAGCGATGACGTCACCAGTTCCGACAGCGACGGCGACGGACTGCTCGACTCCTATGAGACCAACACCGGGGTTTACGTCTCCACCACTGATACGGGATCGGACCCGAACAGCACAGACACGGACGGGGACGGCCTGGGCGACTACGCCGAGGTCTATACCTACGGAACAGACCCCAACACCAACGACACCGACAGCGACGGCGTACTGGACAACGTGGAGACGGGATCAACCGCCTGCACCAGCGCCACCGTGGCAGACACTGACGGAGACGGCCTGACCGACGGCACCGAAGACGCCAACGGCGACGGAGTAGTGGACGCCTCCGAGACTGATCCTTGCGACTCGGACACGGACGAGGACGGAATGAACGATGGGTATGAAGTGAACAACGGACTCGATCCTCTTACTGACGACGCTTCGGGGGACAAAGACGGCGACGGGCTGTCCAATATGGCGGAGTGCACGAGGAGCACTTACGCCAATGACTGGGACTCGGACGACGACGGCATTCCGGACGGGTTCGAGGCCCTTCATTCCGGAGATTCAGTATCATTGGACCCGTTGGACTCTTCGGACGGAGGCACGACTGACTTCGACTCCGACTTAAACCCGAACGTGCACGAGTACTGGAACGGGACCGACCTCTGGAGCGCAGACCCCCAAGGCCATCACGGCAGCGGGCAGGTGGGATGCGCATACTGGGGCGAGGGGGATGGAGACGTTGTCGTCGCCTCGGGCGACGTGACCGTGCTGAAGTCCAAGATTGCGGAGACACCCACCGACTACTCGAACGTGATACCCGACAACGCGGACACTCAGGACCTGGACCGCGACGGAGTTCTCGCATCCGGCGACCTCACCATCTTGAAGAGCATGGTCTCCGAGATCGAGCTCAACAACATAAACAGCCGGGCAAAAGAGCTGGTAGTCCTGTCCCAGCCTTCCGGGCCTGTGCAGGTGGGCGACACCTGCCACGTAACGCTGGGCGTCCTCTCCGAGTACCCGGACAGCGACAAGTACACCGCCGGTTTTGCAGTCGTCTTCCTGGTGGGCTCTTCATCCACCGGCACTGCGACCCTGTGGGGAGGCGACGGCGAGTACTCGGGCGAGCGATACGACTTTTCCGGTCCGGTAGCGGAGAATGCGCCCGCGCGCATTACCTTGCGCATTGACAGTGCAGGCACGATTTACATGGAGTCCTTCATCCCCGAGTGTCAATCCGGCACGACCGCTTACGAAGGCCGCTACTGCCCGGAGATTGTCCTCAGTCCCTCCGTCGAGATCACGGCTGAGTAGGGGGCCAGGCCAGGGATTGCCGGGCCGCGAAAGAATTTGTAGCTTTTTGCGTGAGATCAGCTCTGGAATTAGTATAGGAAGATATGGCACAAGAGGCTTACCGGAAGCAGACCAAGGCGATAAAGGACAAGGTCCTTATCTATGACGTAGACCCGGCCTTCAGGGACCAGATGCGAAAGGCCCTGGAGACAGACTTCCCGGACGTGGAAGTCCTGGAGACCGACCGGGCGGAAGAAGCCTGGAGCAGAATCCTGGGCGGAGATATCACCGTAACCCTGGCGGCCGCTCATACGGCAGAGTTGCCCGCCATGGAGCTTCTGCACCGGCTAAACCTTCATAAGCTCAGCACCCGCGTAATCGTAACCTCGGATCCCGCCGGCGCCAAGGAAGTGGTGGACCACATCAAGGCCGGCGCTTTTGATTTCATGGAAAAGCCTTTTCCGCCGGAGGACCTCAAAAAGGACGTAACCGAAATATTAGAGAAGATAGCCCAGGACCGGATCGAGATTGCAGAGGCGGGCGAAGTCTCCAATGTGGTAGATATCATCGGCAAGTCCGCTTCCATCAAACCGGTGAAGAACCTGATCGAACAGGTGGCCCCCACCAACAGCACCGTCCTGATCACGGGCGAGTCCGGCACCGGCAAGGAAGTGGCTGCCCGGTCCCTTCACAAGCTCAGCAAACGAAAGGACCAGCAGTTTGTAATCGTGGATTGCGGAACCATTCCGGCCGGGCTGGTGGAAAGCGAGCTTTTTGGTTACGTCGCCGGTTCCTTTACCGGGGCCGACAATGACAAGAGAGGTCTTCTCGAACAGGCTCACCAGGGCACGGTGTTTTTCGACGAAGTAGGAGAGTTCCCCCTTGATCTCCAGGTCAAGCTCCTCCGGGTCCTGCAGAACGGGGAAATAAGAAGGATCGGGTCGGACAAAACCAGCAAGCTGAACATGAGGATCGTCGCGGCGACCAACAAGGACCTGGATCGCGAGGTCCGGCTGGGAAGGTTCCGCCAGGACCTGTACTACCGGCTCAAGGTGGTGAACATCCAGATGCCTCCCCTTCGGGAAAGGACCGAGGATATAGAGCTGTTCGTCGAGTTCTTCCTTAACAAGTACCGGCAGGACTATGACCATACCATCCAGGGGATCACCAAGGCGGCCATGGCCATGTTTAAAAACTATGACTGGCCCGGAAACGTCCGCGAGCTGGAACATACCATGCTCCAGATCATGGCCCTCCATAACCGGAAGAAAGTGGTTGAAGAGAGAGACCTGCCCATGTTCCTGGAAAGAAGAAGCCATGAAAGGAAAAGGCGCTTTTTGGAAAACGCCATGGAGCTGAAGCTCTCTCTCGATGATTACACCCGCGAGTTCATCCGCATGTTCGAGTCCGAGTACACGGAAAAAGAACTGGCCGCCACCCTGGGAATAACCCCTAAGACCCTGTGGCAGAAGCGCCGGAAATGGGGCATACCCAGAAAGAAAAACTCCGGCTCCACCTCAACTCCCCGACAGTAAGGAACGCTAAACGCGATGCAGGCACGACCTTTTTTCGCATCCCTTTAAAAACCGGTCCTGGTAATAGGAGAAAGCTTCGGGAAGGCCCTCGAAGTCCGCCTGGTAAAGCTTTAAAGCAGTGTCCACCTTTTCGAACTTCCTCCACTCCGGCTGGTTCGCGATATGAAGAACCAGAAGCTGGGCCGCCACCGGCGGACCGTTTATAACCTCATATAAAAAGTCCGCAAAGAGCTCCGGCTCGCCGTAAAGCTTTAAAGCCTTCAAAAGAGCTGCCAGGGGCTTTCCGGCAAGACCTTCGTGATAGCGGGAAATCAGATACTCGGTCTGCTCCCGCCGGTCCTTCTCGCAAAGACTTTGAATCTCCTCTTCGGTCATGCCTATGTCCTGAAGAAGCTGTTTTATTCTTCCGCTTTTCTCTGTTTTCTCCTGCTCAGACATTCCTGCCACCTCAATATAAGGCTAATCATGAATGAAGGAAAGACAAGCTCGGGCGAGGTTGAAAAGGCTGGCAAGCCAAAGAGTGTTGTGTCAGCCGGTTTTTATTTCCATTGCGACTTCCGGGCAGGTGAGTGGGGACTTGTACTTGGTGCAATTGATGCACCCGAGATATATTTTGGGATAGAGGTACTCTTTGCTGGTTTTCTTGAAACCGAACTTTTCGAAAAATCCGGAGTGGAAGGTGAGTACGACGATCCGGTCAGGACCGAACTCTTTGAGTATGCCGAGCACGTGGTTTAACAGCACCGTGCCTATGCCTTTGCCCTGGTCAGAAGGACGGACGGAAAAGCTTATGACCTCCAGGCAGAACTCCGGGTCTTTAAGGTCCATGACCGGGAGAACCTGCCAGGATATGACTCCCCTGACCTCGCCGTCGTCATAAAGGTAGAACCGGTCGAACATGGCAAGGATGTCGGGAATGGAGCGGGGAAGAACCTCGTCCTGGTTCTCCTTGATGATGTCGTAGATGACCGGCACGTCCTGAAAGTCGGCGCGGCGTATATGTCCTGCATCCGCCAAAATACTCCTCCTCCGAGGTCGAGTGTCTCCGGGTATGATAACCAAAACCCTTCGAAAATAAAAGCGCGGTGAAAACAGCGGCTCGCGAAAGCACTCTCTTTACTGCGTGCACTTGTCATAAAGCAGGATTGCCTTGAAAATAAGGTAAGCATGGAAGAGAAAAAGACCGGCCGCCGGCGTGGCAAGCTTTTTTTCGCCCTCTGGCACTGGCTCCTTTTTATCGCGGGCATTGCGCTTATAGTCCAGCATAACCTGGCGGCGCCCGAGGTCAGGATAAAAAGACATCCCGCCAAAGAGGAGATAAAAAAAGCCATTAACGGCTCCATCCATAAGTACCAACTGGATGACCCCATAGACCATACCGTGCTGCGACTCACTTCCGGAGACGGTCCCACGAGTGCGGCTTGTGTTGCCACTGCCGAGCTTCCACCCGAGGTCAAGGGCTACGTGGACGAGATCAACACCATGGTGGTGGTGGACAAGACCGGAACCATAAGAACCGTGCGCATCCTCGCCCATCGCGAGACCCCGCCTTACATGCGGAAGATTCTCCGGCGTGATTTCCTGGAAAAGTTTGTTGGCAGGAACGTCAAAGAGGACTTGCAGGAAATTGACACGGTAACCGGCGCGAGCATTACCGCGGACGCCATCAAGGAGGACGTGCTCCAGGCTTCCCGGCTGGCTGCGGCCCGGGTTTTCCAGGTGCCGGTCGAGACCGCGGATGTGCCCGGATGGGCTGACGCCATGGCCTCTCCCGCCTTCATTGCCGTGTTTTTTGCATTGGCAATAAGCCTGTACGCTCGTCTCGGCAAATGGCCGGAGAAGGGAAGAAAAGAGACCGCCTGGATACTGTCCATCCTTATCATCGGCGTTTATGCCATGACGCCGTTTACCCTGGTCCACCTGTTTCAACTTCTCGAGCTTTCAGTGCCCGGGCCCGGAAGTGCGCTGGTGCTCCTGCTCGCCGCCTACGTGTTCATCGCCACGGTTCTCTTCGGACCGGTGTGGTGCTCGTACGCCTGCCCCTTTGGAGCCTTGCAGGAGTTGCTCTCGCGTATTCCCTTGAAGAGATGGAAGGTCTCGCCGGCAGTGATGCTTTATGCGCGGGAGATAAGGTACGCGGTCCTTTTTATCTGCGTGCTCGGCGCGTTCGGGCTGGGGGAGGAGGCCTTTGCCATGGTCGAGCCGCGCGGGCACCTGTTCGGGAGAACTGACATGGTCCTGGCCTGGGTCTTTATTGTCGCCGTGCTTTTTACGAGCGTGTTCGTAAAAAGGTTCTGGTGCCGGTTCTTCTGTCCCACCGGCGCCTGCCTGGTAATCCTGTCTTCCCACCGGAAGCTCGTAAAGCAGGTTAGAAAAGGGCTGGACGAGTCAGGCATAGACCAGCCGGACGAGTCGGGAACTTTGCAAGGCGAAGCACTTTCTTCCAAGACCACCGACCGCCGGAATGAGAAAGCGGAGGAGCAAAGTAATGGAAGCTGATCTTTTGCAGGGTCTGGAAAAACCCTGCACCTTGCTTACCGTGTTTCCCCATCCCGACGACGAGAGCTTTGCCGCAGGCGGCTGTCTCGCCTTGTACGCGCGGGACCCGGAAGTAAGGTGCGTGTCCCTGTGTCTTTCCAAGGGAGGCAAAAGCGGGGCCCTGCCCAAGGTAGGTCTGCCGGCGGAACGAGAGCCGGTGGTGCGCGAAAACGAGTACATGGCTTCGACCTCGATCCTGGGCGTGGACAGGGCGGTCCTCTGGGACTACGAGGACCAGGGTCTTCCCCTGGTGTCGGAGGACATGTTGGTGGAAAGGATCAGCGGCATCATAAGGGAGGAAGGGGCGCAGGTTGTCATCACTTACGGACCGGACGGAATCACCGGCCACCCGGACCACAATACCTGCTCGAAAGTAACCGAGCGCGCGGTAAAGGAATCGGGCGTGCCGCGGCTATTCATGGTGAGCGGCCCGGCCTGGATGGGAAGGGTGTTCCTCCGTCAAAAGCTTTTGCCTGTAACCCATGGCGTGGACATAAGAGAGGTCTACCGGATAAAGATGCTGGCCTTAAAAGCCCATGCCTCCCAGATGCTCATCTCCATGGAGCCCATGATCTGGGTGGGAGTCATCATGAGAGCGGCAGGGAAGGAGTTCTTTCACCGCCGGCTCTGATCATACTATAGCCGAAGGAGCGCATCTGCGGGAACCCAGACCACGAAACCTCCGCCGCCTCGCACCCGGCACCATTCCTGCCGGCAACTGCCGAGCTCCACGTCCATACCTTCGTACAGGTCAATGATCTCGGCGTTGTCGCCGGCCGGGCCGGACCGGCCTGTCACCTTGTCCGACACCACAACCGCCCGCGGAGTATAAAAATCCCTTTTTACGCGCATGGCCCCCAAAGGCATGAGCAGGATAAAGACGATGAGAAAACAAAAAAAGGATATCATGGCCGCCTGTCGGACGGCCGGACCGGTCGCCACAAGCCACACCGCCGCTGCCGCGGCGATCAACCAGTAGCAGGCGATCAGCAAGGCGGACCACTCGTTCGCTGACATGATGGAGACAACAGCGTTAAAGGCCCTGGTGAAGGGCCCTTTTTCTATTTCTTTCAGGCGGGCCTCGATGTTGTCCCGGGCGTACTCGAGGTTGAACCTGATGTCCGGGTCGCGGGGGTCAAGCCTTTGTGCGCGCAGATAGTTTGCTATGGCCCGCCCCAAATCGCCTTGCCGGAGGTAAGCGTTCCCCAGGTTGTAAAACAGGTCCGGATGGCGTCCGCCTGCTTCGCGTGCGTCCTGGTAAGCCTCGATGGCCTCTTCGTACTTACCGTCCCGGTAGAGCTGGTTGGCTTTTTCAAAAAGCGAGGTCGCCGATTCCGCTCTTGCCGCGCCCGCCGGCAGGCAGACAATCAATAAGAGGACATAGACCAATAAGGCCCTCCTCATTGCCGGGCCTCCCGGGAAATCCGCGCCATGGCTTCTTTGAGACGCTTAAAAAGCAGCGACGCCTCTTCCGGTTGCAGGCTCCCGGCCGCGAACCTGGCCCGGTCGCATTCATCTAGGATTTCCAGTGTCATGTTCAAGGTGTCTTCCGAAACGCCGGCCGACCGGAGCGTCTGCTCTGCTTCCGCCGAGGTCATGCCGTAATCGGGACAGTTAAAGCGGTCCCCGATATAGCCGGTAAGGGCGCGGTAAACGTGGGAGTAGAGCATGGCAAGGTCGCCGTTGCGCTCCGCCTCTCGGGCCTGTTGCAGTGCTTTCCGGCAGCGCTTTCCCGCTTTCCGCTTTCTGGCATAGCCTGCGTCCTGAACCAGCCGGTCTCTTCTTCGGCGTGCCAGGAACGCTCCCAGCACCATGAGCAGAGGAATTGCTTGCAGACCCGCGGCCGCGGGAGAGCTCAAAAGCCAGGGGCTCTTGTCGTCCATGACGGCGCCTGTCTTTATATAGCGCAGGTCTTTGTCCCGGGGGGACACGATCTCCGGCTCCTTGCGGGAGGAGGTCGGTTCCGGTGCGGGCTCTTTCCCGCTCAAGACGGTAAGCCGTATCTTTTCGGTTTCGGCTGTCCGAAAGGTCTCTTTTTGCGGATCAAAGTATGAGAACCGGAAGGGGCCCAAGGTGTATTCTCCTTTTTCATGAGGAACCAGGTACATCTTGAACCTGCACACGGTAAGCGGTCCTTCCTTCTCTTGTTTGATTTTTTTGTCCGAAACGTCGTGGTGAAGGTCGAAGTTTTCCGGGACCTCCATTTTCGGAGCGGAGATGAAGTCCGGATGGCCGGTGCCCTTTATCGTAACCGTGAACTCGAAGGGTGTGTCCGCCCGCAGGGTATCTTTGGTGGGGTAAAGCTCGATTTGAAACTCGCCCACCGCTTCGTCAAAGCCGGCGGGACGGCCTTTTTGAGGCAGGGGCTTTACCTTTACCGTCGCCGGTTGCGAGCTTGCCGATCCTTTCTGCATTACTCTTCCGCCCATGAAGTTCCTGCCTTGGCCGGGCACCTGGTAGATAATGCTCAAGGGGTCTATGGTCAACTCCCCTTCCTCGATAGGGTAGAGGACCAGGCTATGCAGGAAGGCTATGTTCCAGGGATCTCCCCCGATCTTTCTGGTTACGGGATCAAGCTTGTTTGCCGTGTGAAGCTCCTCGGAAAGAAAGTTGCCCACCGCAGGTGTCTGGCGGGGCCTCCAATCCACCACCGGCCGCTGGAAATAGATGTACCAGGAAGCGGTTACCCTCTGGTTCACGTAAACCTCTTCCCGGTCCACCCTGGTCTCGAGGTAAGGGTCTGCAGGAGGTTCCCATTTTTTGTCGCCCTTGGCGCCGGGCGGCGCCGGCATTGTCATGACGCGGACCTCGACAGGATCGGTCTTATAAGTTTTGCCGTCGGCGGTGTACTCGAGCGCGGGTATGGTTACCGTGCCCGTTTTCCGGGCCACGAACACGTGGACCATCTTGACCATGGTCCAGCGGGAAAGCTTGCCGTTTACGATGCTGATTTTCCGGCTGGTGGAAGGGCCCATGCTCCGCTGGAAGTCCAGGTGCGGCAATAGATTGGGACGCGGGAAAGGAAGCTCATAGGAGACATCTTCGCCTTTCAACGTCAGGCTCAGTTTTAAGTACTGGCCTTCGTGAAGCTCTTTCTTGTTCACCTCGGCGGTGAACTCGCCGGCGCCGGCGCGCACCGGAGCGGAAAGCAGAAGAAAAAGCAAAAGAACCGTGAGCTTTTTCATCACCAGTCCCTGGCTTTTCTAGTGCGCTCTCTGCGGCTTTCCATCACCCTTTTCATGTCCTCCTTTTCCCGCTTTTCCACCGCCTGCAGCAACTGCAAGGCTTTCTTTTTGTTCATCCGGCCCTTGTCTTCTTTACTGCCGGCAGGGCTCGCTTTTTGGTCTCTTTTTTCCCCGGCCCGCACCGTATCTCCGCCCGCGGGTGCGGGCTTTTGCTCTTGTTTCTTCCGTTTTTCCTCTTTCCGGCTTTGAGCAGCTTGTTTTCGCTCGGAGTCTTTTTCCTTCCGGCTGGAGCCGGCCTGTTGTGGTTTGTCCTTTTCTTGTTCTTTTTGGGCCGGGGCTTTTTCCGTCTTGTCCTTTTGAGAAGATTGAGAAGATTTTTTCTTCTCGTCCCCCTCCTTTTTCTTGGCTCCTTCCCCGCCGGAGCTTTCGGAGCTCTGTTGTTCCTCCTTGTCCTCGGAGCCTTTCTTGCTGTCGGAGCCCGATTGATTCTGTTTGCGTTTCTTCTCCAGGTCTATGATCCTTCTTACCACTTCGATGTTATGCTTGGCTTTCCGGTTGTCCGGGTTTATCTCAAGGGCCTTGCGATACTCTCCCACCGCCTTCTCCAAAAGCTTAACCTCACCGGCTTTCTTGCCCTCTTTGAAGTAGGTGTTCCCCAGGTTGTAGTGGGCCTTCTCCCGCATCCCGGGATCGGAGGACCGGAGCGCTTTCTCGAACTCCTTCCGGGCTTTCTCGTAGTTGCCGTCCTTGTAGAAGGTGGCGCCCAGGTTGTAATGGAGACTGTAGCTTCCTTCGCTTTCTTCCGGCGCCCGGTCCTTGGCCTGCGTGTAGCTTGCGCGCGCCCGGTCGTACTTTTCCTCTTTATACTTCCGGTTGCCTTCCTTGATCTCGGAGCTCATCCGGTAAGAGTCTATAAGACCGGGCTCGGAAGCTCTTGCCGGAATCATCGGCATCAGGAAGAGTAACGCAATCATAACTGTTGTGATGACGGTCTTTTTCATTTTCTTCTTCTTCTTCTCCTGCTACTGGCTTTTCGCTCCGGCAGAAGCATTTCGAGGACCAGGAAAAAAAGCGCGGCCCCTATAAACCAGTAGAACCGATCTTCGTAGTTTATCTGGTACTTTTCCTCGAAGGTCTTTTTGTCCATGCCCGCGATTCCGGAGTAGATCCGGGCCAGCTCATTTCCCCGGGAGCGGCTGTTCAATCTCACGTACTCTCCTTCCCCTTCGAGTGCTATCTTGCGGAGGGTCTCCTCGTCAAGCCGGGTGATTACCTCCCTTCCCCGTTCGTCTTCCTTGAACCCCTTTCCGCTCTCCAGCGGTATGCGGGAGCCTTCACTTTCTCCTACGCCTACCGTATAGATTCTAATGCCTTTTTCGGCCAGTTTCCGCGCCACCTCGAGCGGCTCTCCGCTGTCGTCGCTCTCGAGGTTCTCGCCGTCGGAGATGAGCACGATCACCTTGTATTTTTCCGTCTCGCCGGTGAAAAGCTCGGAGGCCGTCTGGAGAGCCTCGCCTATGTCCGTTCCCGGCTCCGGAACGATTCCGGAATCAATGATGTCCAGGAACATGCGGGCCGCATTGTAGTCCAGGGTCAGCGGACACATGACCATGGCTTTGCCGGAAAATAACACGATGCCGAGACGGTCTCCTTTCATCATGTCCACGAGCCGGATGATGCTTTCCTTGGCTTTGAGGAGCCGGGAAGGGGCCACGTCCCGGGCATCCATGGAAAGACTGGTGTCCAGCACCACCACCACGTCCACGCCCTTCCTTTCAATCTTCTCCCGGGTGGCCCCCCACTGCGGGCCTGCCAGCGCCACTATTAAAAAGGCCAAGCCCGTTAACAAAAAGACCGACCGTAAAGCCCGCCTGCCCCTTGCCACCGCCATGCCGGCGCGGGCCAGGAGGTCGGGCGCTCCAAACCTTTCAAGCGACTTGCGCGCCTGCCACGCCGATGCCCACAGCAGTGCGGCCGCGGCAGGCACCAGCAAAAGAAGCAAAAGTCTGTCCGGATGTGCGAAATGCATGCTTTATCCTACTTTTCTTTCACGTCGAGGTTTGTTTCCCACGAAAGTATGTTTGTCGTGCGAGCGATTTCAGTCGCGACTTCCTTAGCTTGCACGGAACTTAAATCTTCCACGTTGAAGAGCGCTAGGGAATCTTCCGGAACGCCGTGTGCCGCAAGAACATTTCCAGGCCCAAAAGAAGCAGGGCCGCTACCGCCCATGGCCCGTATGCCTCGGTGTAGCGGTAGTACTCCTTGACCTTGACCTCGGTCTTCTCCATCTCGTCTATCTCGCCGAAGATTTCCCGCAGCCCTTGCCGGTTCTCGGCGCGGAAGTACTTTCCGCCGGTGGACTCGGAAATCCGCTTCATCTGGGACTCGTCCACGTTGGAGGGAGCCGGATGATAGCGCTTGCCAAAGATCTGGTCCTGGACCTCCTGCATGAAGCCCACCGGCACCACGCCGATGGTATAAACCTTGATCCCCATGGTCTCGGCCATGGAAGCCGCGGTCATGGGGTCCAGGCCGTGGTTGTTCTCACCGTCGGTGACCAGTATTATCACCTTGCTCTTGGCGGGCGAGTCCTTGAGCCGGGCCACCGCGGTCGCGAGCGCGGTACCGATGGCAGTGCCGTCGAACTCCTTTTCCGCGAACCCGAGGTATGACACGATCCTTTTGAGGATGGTGTGATCCACGGTAAGGGGGCACTTGGTAAAGGACACCCTGGAGAAGCTCACCAGCCCGATCCGGTCGTTCTGCTTGCTTTCGCGACGGCCCTCTATGAATCGCTTCACGACCTGTTTGGCCGCTGCCAGCCGGTTCGGCTCCATGTCACGCTGGGACATGGAGGTGGACACGTCCAGCACGATCATGATGTCAATTCCCTTGGACAGGTACTCCTGGGTGCGGTTTCCGTACTGGGGCCTTGCCAGGGCCACGGCCAGCAAGGCCACTGCCAAACAGCGTAAGCCGAGAAGTACGTGGCGATAGCGGACGCGAGGGGAGGGCGCAATGGACTTGAGCGCGGTAAGATCGCTGTAGATGATCCTGGGCCTGCCCTTTTTTTCCAAAAGATAGTAAAGCGCCACCATAAGGGGAATGGCCAGTAGCGCCAGGAAAGCCCACGGATATAAAAACCTGAAGGTCATGCCGCCTGGTCCTCCTCCCTCTCGCGGGTCGTTTCGATGATCTCCCTGACCCTGCTGAACGCGCTGTTTCGCTCTGCCAGCTCCGGAGTGTGGCAAGCGAACTTGACCTTGTCGGCCTCCTCCAGAAAGCCCTTTGTCTTTTCGTAGGAGTAGAAGTCCACCTCCAGGCGGGAGAGTTTCTTGATAATCTCCCGGGTGGTGTACTCGAGCGCGTACATGGAGTAGCGCAGCGACAGGTACTTGCGAAGAATCCACGAAAGCCGGGTATAGAACTTTTCGTACTCGCCGGCCTCCAGAAGACGCTCTTGTTCAAGACGGTCGAGCTCCTCCCGGGCGATCAGGTGAGCGGGCCGAAGATCAACCTCGGTGAGTTCCTCTTTGCCTCGCCTGCGATAAAGCCAGTATCCGACCGGAACGGCGGCGAGTATCAAAGCCGGCACCAGTACCAGGTACCAGTAGGCGCTGAACGGCACCGGCACTTCCACCGGCCTCTCGATGTCCTTGATGCTGAGCTCGTCCGGATCGGTTACAGGAGCCACCCGTATCCGGACCGGCTCAGTGAGAAGCGCGTGTACGTCTCCGGCCGGGTCCATGATCATTACAGGAACACTTGGTATCAGGAGCTCGCCGGTTTCATAAGAGGTTATTTCGAAGCTGAACTTTCTCGGCTTCTTGTCGGTACTCACGTCATCTCTTTTGCTGAGAAGCTTTTTGGCTTCAGCAATGAGGCCCCGCTTCTTTTCTTCTTCTTCGTTTTCTACCGGGATGTGATAATCGCGTATCATGAACTGTTCGAGCCAGGACCCCGGCCGGGGCATTCCCACCTTGGAGTTCTCCGGGGCCTCTACTATAAGATCGTAATGAATGATGTCCCCCACCCGGATGACCTTCTTGTCCACTTCGCTGACAAGCCGGATGGCCCCCTGCTTCATGGGCTTTGGCAGGTCTCTTTGCACGCCTTCGAACTTCTTTTTCATCTCGTCCGTAATCTTCCGGTCCGTTTGCGCACCTTTCCCCCAGGCCGCTCCCGAAATAAACAGCAAGGCGGCGAGTCCGATGAGAAATGGCTTATGGCCGGGGTACGGCTTCATGGAATATGTTCACCTCGTAGAGGTCCGTAGCTTCCTGCCACAGCTTTTGCACGGCTTGTTTGTCATGTTCGGCCGGCAGATGGTTTTCCAGGTAGGCCGCGGTCAGGGCCTCCCGCCGGTATAGTTTCATCAAGGACTTGACCTCCGGAGCGGTGTCCAGGCCGGTACGCACAGCCTCCCTCGCCATCACCATCTTCATCATGTACTCGCGGACCAGCTTTTTCCTATCTTCATAGGTCTCGGGCCTGTCTTGTTCGGGCCAAAGATCGGCCAGCTTCTGAACCGCGGACCAGTACACGCTGGTGCCGTCCACTACCGCCACTACCGGTCCTTCCGGCTTCTGGCCTTCCGGCGAAGCCTGCTGTCCTTCTCGCCCGCCGGTAATCTTGCGGAGCAGGGCCCGCGACTGCTTGCTCCTTCCGGACTTCTCGAGACAAACGACCGTCCGTTTGTCCGCGTCCGCTTTCCAGGCGGCTTCCGGCGCCATGGTGGTCGCCATAGTGTAGTAAGCGGCGGCGCGCTCAAACGCATCGAGCTCGTCCTGGGCGATCTTGCCCATGCGATACAGAAGCCTGGCTTCGTCTTTTTGGTTCAGGTCAGCGCTTTGCCGGTAGAGCTCCATTTTATCGAGGGCCTCTTTGTACAGTCCGCGGGCTTCCAGCATGGCCGCCATCTTCCGCGTTTTCCCGGAGTCTGCGTTCTTGTTCATGTCTTGCGTAAAATAAAGACTCCCGAGCACAGCGGCCAGGACAATGATCGCGGCCAGGTTTACGAGGCTGATATAAAAAGCTCCTTTGTTCGAGCTCATCTTCTCGCCTTCCGGGACCTGGTTTTGAAGAACTTGATCAAGGACCGGTCGTATGCTTCACCGGTGGTTACCGGTATGGTGTCGAGCTCCGCGGACCGGAACAGCCTGTCCCGCTCCTGTTCCTCCCGGGCTACTATCCTGGAGAACACCTCCCTGGTTTCTTTGTCATAGGTGTCCACCAGCATGCGCTCGCCGGTTTCCGCGTCCTCGAGCTCCACCAGCCCGACCGGGTCGAGCTCCTTCTCCCGCGGGTCGGAAAGGGGCACTGCGATCAGGTCATGCCGTTTGCCGGCGATGTTGATGGCTTTTTCATATCCTTCGGCCATAAAGTCCGAGACCAGGAACACCACCGCCTTGCGCTTGTAGAGACGGGAGAGGTACTCGAGGGCGGATGCGATGTCCGTGCGGCTGGCCCGGGGCTGGAAGAAGAGGACCTCCCGGATAAGCCGGAGCACATGCCGGCGGCCTTTCTTGGGAGGTATGGCCCGCTCCACCTTGTTGGTAAAGATGATAAGCCCCACCCGGTCGTTGTTGAGGATGGCTGAGAAAGCCAGGAGCGCGCAAAGCTCGGCCGCGACCTCAGACTTGGTCTTCTCGCGGGTGCCGAAGAAAAGGCTTTTGCTCATGTCCACCATCAGGATCACGGTAAGCTCGCGCTCTTCGTGGAAGACCTTTACATAAGGAGTCCCCATCCGCGCGGTCACGTTCCAGTCTATGATCCGGACGTCGTCGCCGGGCTGGTACTCGCGGACCTCGGCGAACTCCATGCCGCGGCCCTTAAACACGCTGTGGTACTGCCCGGCCATGACCTCGTTCACCACCCGCCGGGTGGATATCTCGATCCGGCGGACCTTGCGGAGAAGCTCCCGGATGGACTCCGAGCCGTTTTCTTTGGCGCCTTGTTCCGGCATTGGTTCCCTTGTTTTTTACTTCAGCTCCCGCATGCTTTGATGAGTTCTGCTCTGAGAAGTTAGAGCAGTTTTAATCGCGGCTAAAGCCGCTCGCACACGAAAAACGTTTTTACGGTATCTCTACTCTTTCGAAAATCCTCTGGGTGATTTCTTCGCTGGTGATCTCTTCGGCTTCGGCCTCGTAAGTTACCAGGATGCGGTGGCGGAGCACGTCAGGGCCTATTGCTTTTACGTCCTCCGGGGTAACATAGCCGCGGTGGCGCAGGAAAGCGTGGGCCTTGGCCGCCAGGTTCAGGAATATGGACGCGCGGGGGCTGGCGCCGTATGCTATAAGCCCTTGCAGGTCGCCGAGCTCGTAGGCCGCGGGCTCGCGGGAGGCGAACACCACGTCCACGATGTACTTTTTGATCTTGGGGTCCACGTATATGTTCCGCACTGCTTCGCGGGCGGATACGATGTGGTCTGGCTCGATCACCTTGTCTGCGGCGGGGAGGGTTTCACCGCTCATGCGCTCCATGATGTCGAGCTCTTCTTCCTTGCCGGGATAGCTCACGATGACCTTGAGCATGAACCTGTCCACCTGTGCCTCAGGCAAGGGATAGGTTCCTTCCTGCTCGATGGGGTTCTGGGTGGCCATGACCAGGAAGGGCTGTTCGAGCGCATAGGTGGTATCGCCGATGGTGACCTGCCGCTCCTGCATGGCTTCGAGGAGCGCGCTCTGGACCTTGGCGGGCGCCCGGTTGATCTCGTCTGCCAGTATAAGGTTCGCGAAGATGGGTCCTTTTTTGGGCGTAAACGTCCCGGCCCTCGGGTCGTAGATCAGGGTTCCGACTATGTCCGCGGGGAGAAGGTCCGGCGTGAACTGTATTCTTTGAAAGCGGGTGTTGATGATGTCGGAGAGCGTGCTTATGGTCATGGTCTTGGCCAGGCCGGGCACGCCTTCCAAGAGAACGTGCCCGTCAGCCAAAAGAGCGATCAGGAGCCGCTCCAGCATGTGTCGCTGCCCCACGATCACCTTGCCCGCCTCCGAAAGTATGGAGTCCACGAACCTGCTTTCTTCCCTGACCTTTTCGTTAATGGCGTTCATATCCACTTCCATGTTTTAAATCCTCCTGTCTTGTCAAGAACGGGTATGAGTGTGGTCTTCCGCCTGCTTTTCTCCGGAAGCATGATCTTTTGCCGAGTCCAGTTTTTCCCCTTCGTCCACCATGGCGGCGGCGATCCGGTCGGCCCGGTCCAGCTCGGAGGAAGAAGGCTCGTAGCCTGCGAACCTGACCCGGTCGCAAAGCCTTAAGAACTCGAGGGCGCTTTCTTCCCAGTCTCCTCCCAGTTTCTGTGCAACCGCCTTGGCCTTTTTTTCCACTGAGAGAGGCTTCAGTTTCAGGTCAAGAGCGTCCTCCAGGTAATCGCTCACGGTGTTGTGCAGGGACGCCAGGTAATCGGCGTACTCGCCTGCCATGCGCAGGCGTGCCACCCGCTCGAGCGATTGCCGGGCTTTTTGATGGACGGTGAGTTCCGGCTCGGGTTGTTTTTCTTTCCGGCCGCGTTTTCTAAAAGCGGGGAGTATCAGGGCCGTGGCCGCTGCCAGCGCGATGAGGCCTAGAGTTATAAGCACTGTCGGGTGGCGTGCCGTCTCCAGCGGGTCCCAGGAAGGTTCGACAACCGTTATCGGCAGTGACTGGGTGGAAAGTGTTTTTTTATTTTCGGAGCCCTGGCGGTAGTAGTTTATCTTTACCGGCGAGACCTCGGTTTCTATTACGTTGTCGGCGTGGAAGGTGTAGTAGTAAGTTCTTTTTACCTGGAGGGTGTTGCCGGATAGATCGGTTACGGTGCGGAGCTTATTCTCGAACAGTGTCATACCCTGCGCCGTTGGTGGTTCAGCGAAGTCAAAATCGAGTTCAGGGACGGGCTTGTCCGCGGGCGCGCTCCAGGAGATGTTTATAACCATGCTGACGGTGCTTCCCTTTTCTACCTCGGCGCTGGCAAGCCGGGCGGAGACGGTGACCGGCGGGGGCGGTGCGGTGCTGCCTTGTTGCGGGTCCGGTTTGTCCTGCTGCACGGGCGGTGGAGGCAGCTTTCCCCGCGCCGGGACGACAAGCGGCCCGGCGAGCAGGAAGACGCATGTTATTAAGAAGAGACAGTGGGGGAACTTTTTCGTTGGTTTTTTCATTTCTCCTGATATCTCGCATCCATCACCGCATTGGCATTCGGCGTCCACGCGCGGACCGCTTGGGCAGAGCCCTTTTAAGTTATGGAAGATATTAAAAACACGTTGGATTCGTGTCAAGTGCCTCACTTTTTCAGTGATACATAAATTTGACAACTGCCGGGGCGGCATAGTTTCAATGGTCCTGATTTTTCATGTTTTCTTTATAAAGGGTTTTGACGCTCCGGCAAGGGGGTGATACTATATAGTTGTTTCCGGCCAAGGGTCGGTGAGTGTTCCACCCCTTGCGGCGTATATAACAGAATGCCCGATAACGATTCCAACCATAACTTTCCTGCTCATACGGAGGCCGGCGGCGTCATCGGCGGGACCTTGATCGGCGCTTATATCATCGTGGTCTTGAACAACGTCCCGGGCCTGCGTAACATTGATCCTGATCTCCGGCAGGCCTTGAAAGGCGCAATTATCATTGCGGCGGTACTCCTGCAGAATCGGCAGGACTAATAATGTCAACACTTGTGCTGCTTGCCCGGGCCTCTGCTTTTACCCTCCGCCATACCTGGCCTGTGGTTGCGTTTGCCTTTCTTTTCGTGCCGGTCCAGTTCGTGGTGGACAACTTTATGGAGGCCCTTGTGCCCCTTCTCGGCCAGCAGGTATACCTGATCGCGCTGGCAGGCGTTCCCTTGTTCCTTTTCTCATCGCTTCTCACCACCCTTTACATGGCCGGTCTGTACCTGGTGATCTGGTCCCGGCTCATGGAAACCGATTTTTCCTACGCCCTCTACCGGCAAGCTCTGCGGCCGGTGTTCGGCAGGCTGTTCCTGTTCGCCCTGATTTTGAACGTGGTCTACATGAGCGGCGTTCTTGTACCTTTCCTGGTTTTCATTCCTTACGTTGACATCGTGCTTTTGTTTGAGAAGCAGGGATTCAAGCAGTCGTTCCGGAGAAACTTCGCTTTACTGGGTCTTCTGCCGGTCCCGGCTATAGCCTGCGGCATTATCCTGGTGGCGCTGGTAGGATGGATACCTCATTACATGATGTACGCCGAACTCGGCAAAGGCTTCAGGTACATCTACAGCTACTCCATGAGCATTCTTACCGTTCCCCTGGACGTATGCTTCCTGGTCCTTTTCTCGACCCTTTCCGGAGGCAAGGTGCCCCAGGATTTTCCGGACCTCACCCCGGAAGACCAAGAGCTTTAAAACATTCTTCGGGATGGCTAAAATAATG
>JAWOBU010000029.1:0-8948 GCA_046484135.1 bacterium | reverse complement strand
CTTTTGAGTTTTGCTCAGACTCTTCCACCCCGGAAATTTCGCCTTGAGTTGATTTTTCACCGACCTCTTGATATCTTTTTCATGCATGGAAAGCCTCCCTGTAATGTTTTTCGTACATTCCATTATACAGGCTTTTCATGCATAAACCTACAGTTTTATTGCTTATTCAGCAATTTTTTTAAACAGGCTTTCCCAGTTCAAGAGATTCACCGCGGGAGATGTTTCCAATCTTATCAAACAAGCTGTAGAAACAGGCATGATAGCCCCGAAAGATTTAAAGGATAATATGAAAAAGAAACTGAACCTCTGAGCTGCCCCCTTTTCTTCCTACACCTCAAGCTTCTTCCTGGAGAGCCGGAGGCTGTTTAAGACCACGCTGATGCTGGAGAAGGCCATGGCCGCGGCCGCGAGCGCCGGGTGCATTTCCCGGATGAATCCCGGCAGGAAAGTAACCGTGTAGAGCGCTCCCGCGGCAACCGGCACCAGCGCGATGTTATAAAAGAACGCCCAGAACAGGTTCTCCTTGACGGTCCGCATGGTAAGTCTGGAAAGCTCCATGGCCCGGGCCACTCCCGCGAGCTCGCCGCTCACCAGGGTAACGTCGCCCGCTTCCATGGCCACGTCGGTGCCGGTGCCTATGGCTATGCCCACGTCGGCGCGCGCCAAGGCCGGCGCGTCGTTGATGCCGTCGCCGACCATTCCCACCCGGCTTCCGTCCGCCTGGGCCTCCTGCACCAGCGACTCCTTTCGCTCCGGCAGGATGCCCCACTCCACGCTGTCAATGCCCACGCCCGCTGCTATAGACCGCGCCGACCGCTCGTTGTCGCCCGTCAGCATCACCGGCTCGATTCCGAGCTCCTTGAGCTTGCGGACCACCTCCGCTGCCCCTTCTTTGGCGTCATCCGACACCGCCAGCAGACCTTCAACCTGGCCGTCCACCGACACCGCCATCACCGTCTTGCCGTGGTCTTCGAGCTCGGCCGCTGTCTCTTCCGCTTTCGCCGGCAGGCCGTCTTCCCGGAACCAATCCGTCTTGCCGACCTTTACGCGGCGGCCGTTCACTGTTGCTTCCACTCCAAATCCCGAGCTCGAGATAAAGTCCTCCGGAGCGGAAATAGCGGCGCCCCGCTCGCGCGCGCCTTCCACCACCGCCCGGGCAATGGGATGCTCGGAGCCGCTCTCCGCGCCCGCGGCCAGGCTAAGCACTGCGTCGCCGCCCTCACCGAGCGGCACCCAGTCGGTAAGCCGGGGCCGTCCCGCGGTTATGGTCCCGGTCTTGTCGAACATGATGCGAGTAATAAGATGTGCGGTCTCGAGCGACTCGCTGTTCTTGAACAGGATGCCGGCTTTGGCTCCCTTGCCCATGCCCACCATGATGGCGGTAGGGGTGGCCAGACCCAGCGCACACGGGCAGGCGATGACCAGCACCGCCACCATCCGGATCATGGCCGGCACGAACTCGCTCCCTATGGCCCACCACAGCCCGAAGGTCAAAAGCGCCACCCCGATGATAGTCGGCACGAAATAGGCGGACACCCGGTCGGCAAGCCGCTGGATGGGAGCTTTACTGCCCTGGGCCTGCCGGACCAGCCGGATGATCTGGGAAAGCGCGGTCTCGGAGCCCACGCCAGTGGCCTCGATTTTGAGAAGGCCCTCCTGGTTGATGGTGCCGCCGAAGACCTCGGAACCGGCCGACTTGTCCGCGGGTATGGACTCGCCCGTCAACATGGACTCGTCTATGGAGGAAGAACCGGAGATCACTCGGCCGTCAACAGGAACGCTGCCGCCGGGCCGGACTATTACCGTGTCTCCCTTCTTGACCTCTTCTGCCGGGACCTCCTTTTCTTCGCCGCTCTCGTCAAGCAGGCGGGCCTTCTTAGGCGCCAGGTCCATGAGCTCCCGAAGAGCTGAAGAGGCGCTGCCCTTGGCCCGGGCCTCCAGGAGCTTGCCCGCCTTGATCAAGGTGATGATCATGGCCGAGGTCTCGAAGTAAACGTGGTCGCCTACTGCCGGGAAAAGGAGCACGGCCACCGAGTAGAAGTAGGCCACGGACGAGCCCATGGCCACCAGCACGTCCATGTTGGCGGCGCCGTTTCTTAAGCTTTTGTAGCTGCCGGTGTAGAATCCGCGGCCGGTGTAGAACTGGACGGGGGTGGCGAGCGCCAACAGGACCCAGTTCACCCACCACAGCTCCGCCCAGGTCCCGAACAGGCCGAAGTCCCGGCCCATGCTCAGAACAAAAACCGGCAGGGTAAAAACGACCCCCACCAGAAAGGCCCGGAGCTCGGTTCTTATCTCTGCCCGCCGGGCCTCTACCTCCGCGTCCCCGTACTCGCCCGACTCGTCCGGAAGGACCAGCTTGTAGCCCGCCTTTTCCACCGCCGCGGACATGGTCTCGAGGTCAACCTGGTCGGGGTCGAAAACAACGTGGGCAGTCTCGTCCGCAAAGCTCACGTGCGCTTGGCTAACTCCCGGGACCTTCTTGTTCAGGGTCCGCTCCACGTTGGCCTGGCAGTTGGCACACGTCATCCCGAGCACCGGTATGTCAAGCTTCTTCTCAGCCATTTTCCGTCACCACCTTATAGCCGGGGGGCGGGCTCCTTCGCGCCACAGATATACGGTCTTCATCCCCGGTCAATAATATGATATCAGCACATGAACACATTTTCATGATTTCAGGGTGACGCAAAGAGTCATGAGGAACTGTGGGTGAAACAGACTTCTCAGTGACCGATTATCTTGACAATATGAGCTTTCAACAAGCCGGGCGACCAGTCTCCGCCCCCCCCCTGGGATTTTGGAGGCATGGCTCCGGTGGCCCATGGCATGAGATGAAGGCGCCAAGGAAGGTCTCGCGCATCTTGCCGCCTGAACTCCTCCCGCGGCCACGCTGAGCACGGGCGTGCCGTGGGCAATGTTTGAGTGCGCACACGCCCGGACAGGATATCCCTCGCCAAGGTGCATCTCTGTCTGCGCCGCGAGCCCGACTGGCAGGCCCGCAGAGCTTGCCCCGGCTGCCTCAAATAAAACCTCCTTACCAACATCAGTCCCCCTTGCCAAAGCTATGGGCCACCGGAGTAATGCCTGAAAAAATCCAAGGATGCAGGGAAGCAACAGCTTATATTCCACCCACAGATTCTTGCGAGACCCCAAATGAAAATTGAAATCCAAAAAAGAAAAAATGGCGGAACTCCTTGTCAAAGGCCAGCAACCACAAAGAAGCGGAAAAATCCCGGCCGCTGGAGCAGGAACCGGTATTTTGCAAAAGGCTCATGCAGCATACACAATGCAGGGCTCCTCTATCAATAGCCACAGAACCGACAGTTCTTTGTTCCGCCATCCCTATTGCTTTGTCAGCTTACGGTTTTTCGGCAGGCAGAGCCTCCGGTTTCCTTATTCGAGAAAGGAAGGCCTTTCTATTCCAAATTTGAGAGTGCGACCGGGAACCCGGTAAGAGCGTTTATAAAACAAACCTTTTATTTACAAAGGGATAGGGAGATTAATGTTTGCAAGACGGATTGGCACTATGATTGCTCTATCTCGAGGTAGGGGAAATGACAAACAACTTATAACGTGGAAAATTTAATACATCAGGAGCGATAAGATGAAAAGGCATAAGTATCCGGGCAATCGCGGTGTTTCAGGTCCGGACCGAGCTCCAAGCGCAGTGGACGCGAAAAACGGGTTCATGGGCAACTCTTCGGCAGAGAGTCAAGAGATGCCGGGTTATGAGAGCGGCTTTAAGTCTTCCGGTGATGGTTGTGTTTCCGGGCCGGAAGGTTTCGGGCAGTCGTCGGGGACCGGTTCTTTCCGGGTGTGCATTCTGGACGGAGATCATGGTGCGGGCCGGGACCTGGAGCGGATTGTTTCCTCCATGGGTTGCGAGGTTCTATGCCTGGACCGCGTAATAGGCGCGTCCAACCGCATCCGGTCCTTTGATCCGGACCTTCTGGTGGTGGACGTGCAGATGCCCGGCCTTTCCGGCCCCGGTTTGCTGGAGGTATTGCAAAAGAACCTGGGGACCTTGCCGGTAATGATACTTCACTCGTGCCTGGAAGAGGACGAGCTCATGGAGCTGGCAACGAACGCCGGCGCGGACGACTTTGTTCCCAAAAACGGAAATTACGTGTCCCTGCTTAGCAAGATCAAGTATTACAGCCGGATCGTGGAAGAGACCTAAGCCGGGGGCGTGTTAAAAGATACTTCAGAAGAGCTTGCCCCTGCCGGGGTCCAGAATATGGTGCGCCCAGTCTCGCACCGCTTGTGCTCTGTCTTCCAGCGCAGGCTTTATATACTCCTCACCGAACCTGTTATAGAGCTCCTGGTAGGCCGACAGCCGGTCCTCCTTCTTCTTCGCCTGCGTTTTCCGTAAAAGTATCTTGCGGATGAGCTCGCGGGACTCCTCGTCATCATTTTCCCGCAGCTTTTCCAGGTATGCTTCGTACTGGTCAATCTCCATTTTCGAGTAAGGATACTTGTCAACAAACTCCCGGATAAAATCCATCTCTTCTTCATCGGAAAGCCCGGCGAGTTCGTGCAAGGGGCCATCATCATAAACATCATCTTCTTCTCCCAATAACCGGGAAAGTCCGGAGCCGTCCTTATAAGGGTCAGGGAGAGGATGCGCGTTCTCAAAAGCCCCCGGCGAGCTCGCGATCTTTCCCAGCCCTTCCCGGAGCTCGACCGGCACCGACGCTATCTTGACCCTCTCTTTCTTCCTCTTGGTTTTGCCCACAAACACCAGGCTGTTGAGCCGAAGCAAGCCGAGCGGCGTTGCGGGGAACTCTCCCAGGTCCCAGAACCAGGTTTCGTCCTCGTCGGGTCCGAACTCCTTTTCCAGCTCTTCCAGGGTCATGTGCCCGCCCGCGTCCAGGATGCGCTTCAACATTAGGCGGGACTCGAACGGCAGGCCGGACCAGAGCCTGGTTAGCGACTCCTCCTTGGGAAGGACCGTAAGCAGGGCTTCTATTCTTTCATTCTTCTTCTCCAAACCGAAAATGTCCGCCTGCCGGCAGAAGGCCTCCACCCAGTGGGCGGGCTGCTTCTTCAAGGCCGCCGATAATGTAGTATCAGCTTTAAGGCTTTTGTCCTCTATGTTCTCCCTTTGCCCGGACGTGAAAGATTCGAGAAGCGAGCTCATGTCATCCAGCGCCGAGGCGGGGAAACCGGCCTCTTTCAACAACTCATCCCAAGTGTCATCGAAGTCCTCTTCCGCGAGTTCGTCCAGGAAGGCCTCGATTTCTTCTTCGCTCACGGTATAGGCCGACTGAAGAGCACCTATCAGCACCGGATCATTTTCCTGAACCAGTATGCTGAGTGCCGGCATCACCGCGGTTTTAACTTCGTTTTGGAGGAGTTCGGCTTCTTTTGCATCGCAAAAGCCGGCTGCGGCCAGAAAGTCCACCAACGGAGGCAGGGCCGCGCAAAAGGCTGCGGCCGGGTAGATATCGTGCTCGTACAAAGACAGGAACGTTTCGAGATGATCTTCTATGCTTTCCCGCTCCGGCAAGATCAGGTTTTTGACTTCGATTTCGGAAAAGGCTTTTTTCCTCTTATGGTGCCCGCGCAACAGCCGATCGGCGGTGTACTCGCATATTTCATGCTGGGCCAGCATGGCGCGGCCACGGTTCCAGCCGTGCTTGTTACAAAGGGTCCCGGAGAACTCCATGGTAAAAAGGAAAATGTTTCTGAATAAAATTTCCCAGTCCCTTGTCTGAAAGTCTTCCGGCTTCCATTTGTGAAAGGAGCGGCCGGACAGATGCACCACCACCTGTTCAAGCCATTGCAGGTCAACCACCATGAAAGGTTCGGCGCGGGAGACGAAGCCGGGGTCTTTAGGATCAAAGCCCGGGTTTGTCTCCAGCTCGTGGTTTAGAAGAAGCGACAACTGCATTACCTTCACTTCCTCTTTGTCGGAAGAGGACAGCTTTTCAGAGGACTCGATCTCGGGCCAGCACTTTTGGACGGCTTCGCAAATATCTGCGTCCCGCCCGTAAAACAGAACCTTGTTCTCTATGTATAAAAAGGGATCGTAAACTTCACCAAGGTCCGAAAGAATGGCGGACAAGTAGGGGAAGAGGTCCACCTTCGGATGTGCCACGGCCGCGTCCACGAGGTATAAGTTGAACCACCCCGCTTCCTTTTTATAAAGATCAGGGTGGCAGTCCTTTATCTTTCGGATTACCTTGTCCAGCTCGAAAAAAAGCGCCTCCTGTTCCATCTCCATGCACAGCGCCGCCAATATCTGGGAGGCCATCTCCTCGTCGAACTCTGTTTCCTTCTCGATACAGTCGAGCGCAACGGAAACCTTCCTCTCGTGAGGGGCAAACTTAAAGGACTTAAGGGAACGGTCGAAAGGGGTCCCCTCTTCGTTCCCGTCAAGCTCCGAGCCGGATGGGGCGGGTTTTGTCATGCCGGAGGCCGCCGACTCCTCCGACGTATGCAAAGGTATAACAACGGCGGGCTTGTCTTCCGGCTCCCCCTCTTTCTCCATGCAGCAATCCTTGTACTTCTTTCCCGAGCCGCAAGGACACGCATCATTTTTGCCTGGCTTGGTCATTTGATATCATCCTCTCTCCCGGAACAGCAGCCAAACGCTCCTTCCCGGTTGTCCGGCCGGCTGTCCCGGTTTTCAAAATTGTTAATGTGGCCGTTTTACTTTCCGTCTCCGAAGGAGACCCCCATGGCGCGGGCCACCTTGACCAGGGTCCCGTTCGGGTATACCTTCTTGGTCTCACCGATGGCCTCGGATATGGGGACCCCCTGGATGGCCGTCCCTTTCAAGGCCACCATGTTGCCGAACTTGCCCTCCCCGATAAGCTGGGTGGCGGCCTCACCGTAGCGGGTCCCCAGTATCCGGTCAAACTCGGTGGGGGAGCCTCCCCGCTGAAGATGACCCAGAACCAGCACCCGCACGTCCAGGCCGGTGGCCTCCCCAAGCGCGTCTCCCAGCTTGTGACCGATGCCGCCCAACAGCACCGTGCCGTCCGCCTTCTTCCCCACCGCGCTGATCTCGCCTCCCTCGGGAGCCGCGCCTTCCGCCACCACCACGATGGAGTACTTGTCCCCCCGCTCGCGGCTTTTGACAATCTTGTCAGCTACCAGGTTTAGGCTGAAAGGTATCTCCGGTATGAGGATGATGTGGGCGGAGCCGGCCATGCCGGAGTGGAGCGCTATCCAGCCCGAGTGTCTTCCCATCATCTCGACCACCATGACCCGGTGGTGGCTCTCCGCAGTGGACCGGAGCTTGTCGAGCGCGTCGGTGGCAGTCCTTACCGCGGAGTCGAACCCGAAGGTTACGTCGGTTGCGGACAGGTCGTTGTCAATGGTTTTGGGGACCCCCACCACCGGCATGCCTTTGTCGTAGAAGTCCTGGGCGATCTTCATGGTCCCGTCGCCGCCCACTATGACCAGAGCGTCCAGGCCCAGGTGCTCGAAGTTCTCCATCACCCGGTCCGAGTAGTCCACCACCTCGGTGGTGCCGTCCTTTCTCTGCCGTTCCCAGTGAAAAGGGTTCCCTTTGTTGGTCGTGCCGATGATGGTCCCGCCCTTGTGAAGGATGTCCCGCACGCTCTCGGTGGTCAAAGCACAGGTCTGGTCCGGATACACCAGCCCGTTGAAAGAGTCCATGATGCCAAGGACCTCCCACCCGTACTTGTTGATGGCGGTATAAGTGACCGCCCGGATCACCGCGTTAAGACCGGGGCAGTCGCCCCCGCCGGTGGACACGGCTATACGCTTTACATCTTTACTGCTCATCTGCGCCCTCCCTGCCCCGTGAACCGGGGGTTCTCTCCCGTCTTTTCTTTCTCGGCTCTAAAGCGCGTTTGCGAGTTTAAGTTTAAGTTCATAACAGCATTAGCAAAGCCTTGGCAGCAACGCTTTGATTTGCCAAAGCATAAATAAAGGGACCGGGGAAGTCAAGGGAAATGGATCAACGTATTTAAAAGCGGGTTACTGAACAAGGTACATGAGCGAGACAGAATTTGTGCTGCTCCTTATAAAGGTTTTTTGCGTTTTGCGCATTCTCGGCTGCCGGCGGGGAGAGGCCGGACCGGTTCCGGCCTTTTCCCTGTTCCCCGCCTGTCTGCCCTGTCTGCGTGCCTGTCTGCGTGGGGAACGCACAGGCAGGCTGGAAGCCCTGAAAGCGATAAACGCATCTTTTTTTATCCACCCACACTAAAATACGTTGAACCTGATTCAAGTTGATCTCTGTGTGACGTTCCTTTCTTTTTTCAAACTTTGAAAAAAAGGGAAGCTCAGACCGTTTTGCCTGGCCGGAAGGTGATGATATATTGAAAAGACATTTTTGGTGGAGGGAGATAAAGGATGAAAAGAGCGGTGATGTTGACGGCGATTTTGATGAGCGCGGTTTTAATGAGCTCGGGTGTTTACGCCGCTGACAAGATTTATAACTTCGAGGGGGGCGTAAAGACTCGTGCGGAGCAGGGTCTTTCCGAAAGCCAGATAGCGCCGACGTACCCGGACAACTGGTTTTCCACCTGGACCTATACGTTTATTCTTGTTCTGGACGACGGTGGAAGCGCGACCATTCAGTTCACTTACTGGAAGGCTTACCTGGTAAAGCGCTGGGGGGTTAATGTTTCCTTCATAGACAAGGGAGAGGACCAGGTCATCAACAACCAGGTTTTTAAAGAGGACAGCGTCGAGTATGACAACGATGCAAATCGTTTTCAGGCGGGTCCCCATTACTGGGAGGGGGAGTATCCCGAGTACCGCGTTCACCTGGACATACCCGCCCGGGGAGGCAAGCCGGCCATGAAGGGAGACATAAAGCTCCGTTCCCTGGTCAAAGGCTGGCGGCCGGGCAAAGGTCCGGTGCATTACGGCGCTCCTGACGGCCCCTGGTACGACCTGGTGGTCCCCGTGCCGTGGGCGGACCTGTCCGGGAGTCTGCATATAAACGGCAAAAAGCACGAGCTCAAAGG
>JAWOBU010000011.1:0-4552 GCA_046484135.1 bacterium | reverse complement strand
ATCCCTGGAAGGAGAAAGGCCGCGGGTGGAAAAGAACAGCGCCGGCTACCACGTGTGGGACCTGTTGGAGGGCCGTCATTTAACCCCGGTGCCGCTGGTGGTGGGCTCGGAAGGGACCCTGGCGATGGTGGTCAAGGCGGAGCTCGATCTCGTTTCCCTCCCGGAAAAGCGCCGGGCTGTGCTTATCGCTTTCCGCTCCCTCGAAAACGCGGTGGACACAGTGCAGAACCTGCGCGAGCTTTCTCCCGCGGCCATCGAGATCATGGACCACATGTTTATAGAGACCGTGCGCGAGCACCGCCGCGACCTTAAAGAGTTCCTGCCGGAGGAGGCCCGTGCGCTCCTCCTGGTCGAGTTCGAGTCAGACTCGGAAGAGGAGCTTGCAAGCCGGCTACAAGACGCGCAAAAGAGAGCGGGCGGAGACTCGCAAGAAGTGGTCCTGTTCAAGACAGCGTCCGGCGAACACGAGACCCGGCTCTTATGGGAAGTACGCAAAGCCGCCTCTCCCATTCTTTACCGGCTGCCGGGAAAGCGGCTGACCCGTTTCGTGGAAGACGTGGTCGTCCCGCCGGAGAGGCTTGCGCAAGGCATCCGGGGAATACAGGACATATTGAAAGAACACGGCACCGAAGCCCCGGTGCTCGGCCACGCCGGATCGGGAAACCTGCATCTCAACCCGCGCCTCGACCTCACTGGTCCAAGCGACCGCGAAAAGATGAAACGCATCGCGGAAGAAGTCTACGGCCTAGTGATCGAGCTCGGCGGCTCCATTACCGGCGAGCACGGAGACGGGATACTGCGGGCGCCTTATCTTGTAAACCAATTCCCCTCCCTGTATTCCCTGTTCCGCGAGATCAAAGAGCTGTTCGATCCCCACGGCATCATGAACCCCGGCAAGATCATAAGCGGGGAACACGAAATTCCGGCGGACCGGCTTAAGCACAAAGGAAAGCCGGAGAACGCTGTGCCTTGCGCCATCCACGAAGAGCGGAACATGGAGATGTTGCTTCGCTGTCACGGGTGCGGACTCTGCCGGACCTACTGCCCGGTAATGGACGTGCGGCGCGAAGAAAAGGCCCTGCCCCGCTCCAAGATATCCCTTTTGCGGGCGGTGGCCCAGGGAGAGCTTGACGCAAACGAGCCGGCCGTGCGGGCCGGGCTCGATCGTGTGTTCGTTTTATGCACCATGTGCCAGAGATGCCTTACCGGCTGTCCCACCGGCATCGAGACGGCAAGGCTTATTCACGCCTTTTACCGGGACAGGCCTGTCTCTCATGACTTACGCGAGATATTGCCGGCCCGGCTGCCCGTCGTGCTTCCCGCTATGTCAAGGTTTTCCCGCCTAGCCTCCGCCACGTTGGAAAACCGGCTTATTCGTTCCGTGATGGAAAAAACAGCGGGCATAAGAAAAGACGCGCCTTTGCCCCGGCCCTGGCCGCACGCGCCTGGTTCCGGCGTAAAAGAAGGCGCGGACGCAAGCACAGAGGTGGCCTACTTTCCGGGCTGCCTGGGGATGTATGCTGACCGCGAGGGTGAGACTGAGGCCGCAATCAAGATGCTTGCCGCGCTGGGCTTTAACGCGCATATTGCGGACCTGCCCTGTTGCGGAGAGCCGGCCATTGTTTCCAACCGGCTGGAAGAGGCCCGCACAAAGGCGGAACAGTTTGTCCGCGCCGCAAAAAAGTGTGTGGATGAAGACGTGCCCATTGTTACCGGATGTCCTGCTTGTGCTCTTACCCTCCGGTACAAGTACCCGTGGCTCCTGGGAGATATGGCCGGTAGCCTGTTCGGCCGGGTGTTCGAGCTTTTCCAGTTTGTGGACGAGAACGTGGAGCATGAAACCCTGGTCCGCGTTTTCAAGGGGACCTCGGGAAAAAGCGTCATAAACTTCCGTTCCTGCCACTATGCCGCCATGTCCGGGACAGACCACGTGGGGCGGGTCATAGAAGCGGTTCCCGGGATTACAACGAAGTTGGTGAGCGAAGCGTGTTGCGGCATGGCCGGGACCTACGGTCTGAAGAAGGAGAACCGGGAGATTTCGGAAAAGCTTGCACACGAGCTCTCGCGCTCTCTGCAAGACTCGGGTGCGGGTACTGTAATAAGCGGGTGTCCGCTCTGCCGGCTCCAGATAAAACGTCTTGGCTATAAGGTGGAGAGCCCGGCAGTGTTTCTTCAGGACCACTTCTCTTAAGGGCAGGAAATAACCGAGCTCGGAGCTTTCCAGCCGCGGCCTTGTTTAATCAATCCGCTTTAACCGCCGATAAGTTGGATTTACAATATATTGAAACAGGCAAGGGGAAATTTACATGGCCAATCCAGTATCCGATTTTTATAACGAGCTTTCCGAGGCAGAGCTTAAGGAGCGTGTGCTTGCTGTAAAGGACAAGCTGGGTCCGGAGCTTCTTGTCCTGACCCATCACTACCAGTCGCAGGACATCGTTGACCTGGGCGATTTCAGCGGCGACTCGTTCGCCTTGAGCAAGAAGGCGGCGGAGCAGGCAGGCGTCCGCTATATCGTTTTCTGCGGTGTGCGGTTCATGGCTGAGAGCGCTGCCTTGTTGGCACGGGACGACCAGGCGGTCTTTCTGCCCAACCCGGAAGCGGGCTGTCCCATGGCTGACATGGTGGACGCGTCCCTGGCGGAGAAGGCATGGCAGGACATCGGAGAGGTGGTGTCCCTCGAACAGGTGGTGCCGATTACTTACGTCAACTCGAACGCGGACGTTAAGGCCTTTTGCGGCAGAAACGGAGGCGCCGCTTGCACCAGCTCCAACGCGGACAAGGTTTTTAAATGGGCCTATAATAAAGCGGACAAGGTCTTGTTCATGCCGGACGAGCATCTGGGGCGGAACACTGCCGCGGACCTGGCAATTGAGCCGGTGGCCCTCTACGAGCCGGGCAAAGAATTGGGCGGGCTCGGTCCGGAAACCGTGCGGTCGTCTCCATGCCTGGTCTGGAAGGGATACTGCTTCGTGCACACCCGCTTTACGACGGAGATGGTGGAAAAGGCCCGAAACGAGTACCCGGGCTGCAAGGTCATCGTCCATCCGGAGTGCAAGCGCGAGGTGGTGGAAGCATCAGACGCATCCGGCAGCACCGAGCAGATCATCAAGTACGTCGAAGATCAGCCGGAAGGTTCGGTCATAATTATCGGCACGGAGAAAAACCTGGTGGATAGACTGGCCCGCCGTTACCGGGACACTAAAACAGTAGTTCCGCTCACAAGCTCCACGTGCGTAACCATGGCCAGGATTACGCTGCCGGACCTCTGCCGGGTCCTGGAAAGCTTAATAAAAGACAAGAGCGAATGGATAGGACAAGTGTCGGTCTCTGATGATATAAAACAAGAGGGGGCGCTCGCGCTCCAGAGGATGCTGGACATCGTCAGCGAATAGATGGAAGTTAAAGTGAAAGACAAACCGGTCGCGGACCTGCACACCCACACTTCTTACTCCGACAGCAAGGAGTCGCCGAAAAGCCTTGTTGAAAGAGCTCGCAGAGCAGGGCTCCGGACCATCGCGGTTACCGACCATGACACCGTCTCCGGCCTGGAAGACACCTTTGCCGCGGCGCGCAACGGAGTTGTCGGCATTGTGCCGGGCGTGGAGCTCTCCACCCGCTGCAAGTCCGTCGAGGTCCACATAGTGGGACTCTGGATAGACCCGGCGAATGGCGGGCTTAAAAGGATCATGGACAAGATAGAACAAAGCCGCGTTGACCGCGCCAGGAAGATGGTGGAAAGGCTCGCCGGACTGGGAGCGGTCATTGATTTCAGCGACGTGGAGTCGGTGTCAGGCAAGGGAGTGATCGGCCGGCCGCACGTGGCGCAGGCCCTGGTGGACAGGGGCCGGGTGGACAGCTTCCATTCTGCTTTTCGGCTTTACATCGGCAGGGAAGGCCCGGCCTACGTTCGCAAGCTTTCGCTGTCGCCCGCGGAAGCCATCGAGGCCATTCACGGCGCCGGCGGTGTGGCTGTAATGGCCCATCCGCTGGTGGGAGGACCGCAACGGGAGCACGTCAAGGACATCGCGGCCCTGGGCCTGGACGCATTAGAGGTCAGTCATCCCAAGCTCACATCGGACCAGAGTCAATGGCTTCGGGATTATGCCTCGGGCCACGGCCTTGGTGCCTCCGGCGGCTCCGACTGGCACGGCGAGGGCTGGAGCGAAGGCGAGATGGGGGACTATGGACTGAATGAAAGGGAGCTTCAGGAGCTTTACTCCAGGGTTCCCGTGAGCAAATCCATTCAAGGAGGAAAAAATGTATGACCAACTGTTGACCGAAGAGGAAAAAAAGATACGCGACAAGGCACGCGACTTCGCCAAAAACGAGATTGACCCGCAGCTCTTGCGAGACATGGACCAGGAAAAGGTTACCTTTCCCACCGGCTTCCACAAGAAGATCGCGGACGCCGGCTTGTACGGCATCCGGTTCCCCAAGGAGTACGGCGGCCTGGGGATGGGCTGGACTGCAGAGATAGCGGCGCTGGAAGAGATCGGGCCGCTGGGGATGGTGCTTGGTTGCCAGTACTCCATGCCGTCCATTGTAGGAG
>JAWOBU010000153.1:0-22946 GCA_046484135.1 bacterium | reverse complement strand
GACGCCCACGCCGACCTCAGGGACGAGTACACCGGCACGAAGTTCTCGCACGCCTGCGTGATGCGGAGGGTTTACGACCTGGGAGCCGGTTTCGTGCAGGCGGGGGTCCGGAGCATGTCGCCGGAGGAGAAGGAATGGCTTTCCGCGCACGACCGGGAGGTCATATCAGCGCGCCGCATCCGGTCGGATGGAGACTGGACCGCCGCCGTGGTTGGGAGTCTTTCCAGCCACGTATATATCACTTTTGACGTGGACGTGCTCGACCCCTCGGAGATGCCGGCCACCGGCACACCCGAGCCGGGCGGCCTTAGCTATCACCAGGTGATTGACCTGGTGATAGCCCTCAAGGATTCGGGAAAAGAAGTGGTGGGCCTGGACCTCATGGAGCTTGCGCCCATCCCGGGTCTCCATCACGCCGACTTTCTGGCGGCATCCCTTGTTTACACCATGATCGGAGCTTTCTGGCCCGGTTGATGAAAGCGGGAGCGACTTCAAGTCACCGGTAAACCCGCACGCCCGATATCCGTGCTCTCTCCCCTGTCAGACCGGTGCGGTCGGCTCCGGCTTTACTCTTTCAACTGTCCGGTTACGTTGTCGAGCACCTGGTAAGCCGGGCCGGTTATTGCTTCCACGATCTGCCGGGCGCTCTTTTGTTCGTCTATCATGCCGGAGACGATCCCGGCCATGGCTCCTTTCATGATCTCGTCTTTGAGCACTCTTCCCTGGGCGGAGCCGCGGGGCACCACCTGGGTGTCGGTGTCTTTTGCTTTGCATACGGCCTGTTTCCACTGTTCGCTTGCGTCGCATTCCTTGGCGACCAGGAAGCCGGTGCCGACCTGTACGCCCCCGGCGCCCAGGGCCAGCGCGGCCACCAGTCCCCTGGCATCGCAAATACCGCCGGCCGCCACCACCGGCACCTTGACCCGGCCTGCAACCTCCGGCACCAGCACCATGGTGGCGACCCGGTCCTTGCCAACCATGCCGCCGCTTTCTCCGCCTTCCGCCACTATAACGTCCACTCCCGCTTTCTCGACCTTTTCCGCCTGGGCCGCGGTCCCCACCACGTGGAGCACGGTTATGCCGGCTTCTTTCAAGGTCTCCATGACCCGGGCGGGGTTTCCCGCGGCAGTGGTGACCACCTTGACCCCTTCATCCAGTATCACCTCGAGCCTCTGCTCCAGGTCGGACATATGAAGAGGAAGATTAACGGAGAAGGGCTTGTCGGTAAGCTCCTTGGTCTTTTTCACTTCTTCCTGCCATGCCGAAAGCTCCATGCGCTGGCCCAGGGTCCCGAGGCCGCCGGCGTTGGACACCGCGGCCACTAGGGGGGAACGGGATATCTCCATCATGCCGCCCTGAACCACCGGGTACTTGATCCCCAGCTTCTCGGTAAGTTCGTTTTTCATCAGGTGTCCTCCTTCGCGGGTTCACCGGAATTTTTAAACAGGGAAAGCCGGCTGTCAAGCGAGAGCACGGTTATTAGACTGGTGGCGGGTTCAGTAGATGACTTCGGCGCCGCATTCCTGCAAGGCGGGGATTTGTCTCAGGCGGGCGTTCGGTCCCATCGGGTTTCCGGTAAGGACCACTGTGTCGTTTTTGGAGATGCCTCCGGCTTCGCAGTTCCGGACCAGGCCGGACAGATCATTGATGTTGTTTCCGGCGAGGTCGAGCCGATGGAGCTGGTGGAGCCGGGCGAGGGGAGAAAGGTCTTTCACCTGGTTCCCGGCAAGGTTGAGGATGCGCAGGTTATGGAGGTCTTTAAGAGGGGATATGTCCCGGATGCGGTTGGAGCGCAGGTTCAGCTCTTCGAGCTTTACAAGTCCGGAGAGGGGGGCAAGGTCCGCGATGTAATTTTCCTCCAGGTTGAGAAGAACCAGGTTTGTCAGCCCGGCCAGGGGAGAGATGTCCCTCAGGTAGTTGGAACCCAGGTCCAGGCGGGCAAGTCTCGTGCAGTGCTCCAGCCCGTTGAGCTCCGTAATGTTTTTGCCGGAGAGGTCGAGCTCTTTTATGGCGGTAAGCTCGGTGTTCATAAGGGGTCCTTCGGGCTTGCCGAGCTTGCGGCGAATTTGTGTCTCCAGCTTGGGGTGGGAGAACCGGACGGCTTTTTCCCGGCCCTTCGGCCTTTCCTTTTTTGCTGCAGAGGGCGCTTCATCTTTGGGAGGGCAGGAAGCCTGAAGCACAGCGAGGATCATGACCAGGCACAGGGAGGGCAGTTTAAAGAGACTTTTCATTGCAATTCCCGTTGGCGGCTTTTTAATTGGCCTCCCTTACAAGCCGGGGATAAGAGTCCCCAGTGACTCGTGATAATGGTAGTTGTCGGTTGAAGGTATGAAGGCCTTTATGAGCGGCATCCTCTCCTGGTAGCTCTTGCTGTAATTCACTTTGCCTTTCAGGTCAATCATGGACCTGTTTAAAGGTTTTCGAAGCGATACGGTGCCGGTAAGGTCTACAGGCAGGTCTTCTCCTTCGAGCTTTATCTTTTCGATGTTCACTTTTTTTCCGGCGAGCTTTGCGCTCAGCATGCCCTGGCTCATGCTCACGCCGGCGATGGTGTAATCAGCGTACTTGAAGTCGGAGAAAGCCGGCTGGTCTATGGTGGCCATTATGTTTCCCTCCCAGGTCGCCGGGTTTTTCAGGTCTTTTAAATCGAGGTTCACGTTTCCGTTCAGCTCGCCGGTTATCTTCATGCCGCTTACGTAATAACCGGCCAGGTCGAGTTTTTCCATGGGGACTTTTCTTGTTTCCACTTCCAGGAACAGAGATGACGCGGTCTGTTCCAGGCTTCCTTTAATGTTTCCTTTATCCACCTTTCCTTCAAAGTCCACGGCGATGGAGGGACGGCTGCCGAAGAGTGTAGACAGGATTATGCCGGGGATCTTGGCAGGAGGGATTTCCAGGCTCAGGCTTTTTATTTTCACGGAGCCGCTTTGCTTGTTTTCCGCGGTGTGGAGGGGCATGATTCTTACTTGGTGGAAGTCAAAGCCGATCAGGGGGTTTACGGATATGTCGTTTATCCTGACCTCCAGGTTGTTCTGTCGGGCCCGGGTTTTTAGAAGGGGCTTCAGTTTGCCGGCGTCAAAGGTAAGGACGGCGGAGAAAAGGAGGGCAGCCAGGAAGAAGGCCAAGTATCCCGCGACTTTCAGCAAGTTTTTTCTTTTGTCCTGCATCTTATAGTGCTTTGTCCCCGGTTTGCCCCTCCGGTTTAGGCCAGTAGACGGCGACCCTTATCCTGACGTTCAGAAGGGAATCTTCGCTGAAGGTCTTTCTTTTTACGTTCATGCGGGTAACTTTCAGGAAGGCGGGGGAGCTTTCGATTTCTTTCAGCAGGTTTACCAGGTCTAGGAGGGTCAGGTCATCCAGGTTCATGGTGACGGACTTTTCGTTGTAGGGGTCGCTCTCGCTTCCTGACTCGTGAGGAGCAATGTTTTCCAGCGTCAGTCCCAGCTCTTTACAGGTTTTGCTCATCTGCCCGATGAGGTCGTAATTTTCAGGGGTCCTGCGGATTTTCTTGTCGAACCTGTCAATTTTGGCCTTGGTTTTTTCATACTTTTTTATCCGGCTTCTCAGCATTTCTTTTTTCATCATGAGCTCGGCGGGGTCCTGGTCCGAGGAAGCTTCACCACCTCCCCTGAAAAGGAAGAAAAGCATAAACACGAGCAGCATGGACACGGCGCCCGCCAGCAGTATCTTCTCCCGTTTTTCCATCTTGCGGGTCATGATGCGGTCTCCTGCTTTAAATCAATGCTGATGCGGAAGCTGACTTTTTCCCGCTTCTGGTCCATGTCCCCCAGGCTCACCTTGTCAAAGAAAGGTACTTGCTGGAGCTTCTTGGTGATTTCGTTGGCCTGTTCAAAGGTCTTGGTCTCGGCCATCAACACGAGCTTTTCGCCGTGGTAATCGAGCTTGGTGATGGTTACCGGAGTAGAGGCGGGCACGGCCTCGGATAGGGCGGCCAGGCAATCGAGGGCGAAAGGGTAGCTCAGCTTTTCGTACTTGGTCTCCAGCGCCTCCAGGCTTTTAAACTTCTCTTCCATCTCTTTGTTAATGTCCTGGGCCGGTGCGTTGGGGAAGTGCTTTTTGAACTCGGAGACCATGGAAGACTGGATGGCGGAAGCCCTGGATTTTTCTATGCTGTTCTCGGTTATGAGTTTGGCGGCGAAAAACAGGACAAAAATCAGGGCCAGCACGCCGGGCATGAGGATTTTTCTCTTCAGGGCCTGCCGCTCGGGCTGGTAGGCGAACTCTTCTTTCCGGAAGTTGAGCGCGGTTTGGGAGGGCGGGTTCACCTTTTCCAAGGCCAGTGCCAGTGCGGGGGCCAGCTCGGGATGGCGCTCCTCGCTGATCTCGGTCTCTTCGGATATGATTTCCGGCGGAATGGAGAACCGCTCGGTGTCCACGCCCGTCTCGCTGGAAATCCTTTCTTCCAGGCCGGGCAACGAGGCCCCTTCTCCCAGCAAAAACAGCCGGGCCACCGAAGGCGGGCAGGTATCTCCCGCCGGGTTATAGCCTTCCAGGAAATGAACGAACCTTTGCAGGTACCTGCTCAGATAATCGGCCAGTTTTTCTTGATGGTGGTGGAGTTCCTCTTCGGAGGGCCGGTAAGCCGGTGGCTCTTTTACTTGTTCCGCGGCTTCCCCTTCTTCGTCCCCCTGGTGCTCCGGCTCCGCAGGCAAGGGATACAGCCCCATATTTACCGAGCCGGCATATATGGTCCTGTCTCCCTCCACCGCGGCCACGTGGCAGAAGTGGTCCCCTATTTGGACGAACAGGAGGCGGTGCTCCTGCATTTCTTCCGGCGTAAACCACAGCCGCGCCAGTTGATGATAGGCGAGGGCAGTGGGAGTCAGGATCATGGGGTCAATATCAAGGGGCTTTAAGCGTTCCAAGAGGGCGGAGACCTGGGTCTTGCGGGCGGCCGCGGAAAATACCCTGGTTTCGCCGTTGTTTTCATGGATAGGATAAAAGTCGAAGATGAGGTCTTCCGCTTCAAAAGGCAGGGCCCCTTCCGCCTCGTAAGGCAGGGTCTTGGCAATCCGGGCGGTGTGGTTAAAAGGGAAGGAGAGCACCCGCAGGCTCACCAGGTCCTGGGGCATGCCCACCACCACCGCGGCCGACTGCCTGATGTCGGGGCCCACCTGCTGGTGAAGATCGAAAGACCACCGGGCGATCCTGTCTTCCAGGGAAGGGTCTTCGTCAATATCCTGTAACAGCCGCTTGTGGTCCGCCGGCGAGGGCGGTACTCGGGGAAAACTCTGGATACGGAGCTTTTTGTGGGCCGCGGACACGGACACCATTTGCCACTTTTTCCCGGAAAAATCCAGTCCTATTACAGCTTTTGCCATTACCTCTTATGTCCTTTTTCCGTCAACCTCAATGCTAGTTTGCTTTCATATGTTTGTCAAGAACAAACGCCCCGAAGTTCCCCTTTATAGAGGGAATCGCTTCACAGACGAGCCGGAGCCGGAGATGAACTAGAGGATCGTTATTTCATCGGCGGGGCGGAGAAAAGTTTTGCCGTTTGGCTAACTGTTTAATCCAACGAGTTTTTTTAAATTTAACTTGATTTTTGTTTTTTGAACCGGTATTATATTCAACGAAGCAAAAGCAGATCAGGCATTATTTTTTTCGGAGCCCTTGGCGGCTTATGTTAAAAAGAGGAGGGCAGAATCCCCTCCTAACTCAAGAGCCGGGAGCAAACCATGAGCGAAGACGATTCACTGGCTAACGGCAACAGGAAGACAGATTACAGAACCCCCCGCAGCAAAGACCCTATCCTCTTCCTCCAGAATTACCTTTTTTCCTCTCATACCCCTGACGAGGTTCTTTTCAAGATCAACGAGATCCTTTTCGGGGAAAAGGCGGAGAGTACGCGCAAATACGACCGGGCCCCCATCTCTTTGCCCGTGATATTCGAGTACAACGGAGGAAGGCAGAAATGCACCTCCTATACCCTGAGCCAGATGGGGATGTTCGTTAAATGTCCTCATCCTCCGCCGGTGGACTCCGATATCATGATGGAGATCGAGCTGCCGAACCAGGAGGATAAGCTCCGGCTCGAGGCCCGCGTTGTCCATTCCAACGACCTGGAGAAAGCCAGAAAGGACTCCTCCCTTTCCGGCATGTCCGTGGTGTTCACCAATGTCTCCCAGAAAGACCGGCGCCGCCTTCAAAGGCTGGTCAAGGCCTGGATGCGCAAAACGGGCAAAGTGGGCTCGAAGTAATGCCTTCCCGCAAGAGCCGGGGCGACCAGGCAGAGGACCTGGCCTGTAATTACCTGAAGAAGCAGAACATGAAGATACTGAAGCGGAACTTCCGCGGCAAGAGGGGCGAGCTCGACATTGTGGGGCGAACCGGAAAGTGTCTTTGCGTGGTCGAGGTGAGATCGCGGAGCGCAGGCTCGCCTTATGTTCCGGAGGAGTCCCTGACCCGCGCCAAGCTCGCCCGGCTCGGCAAGACCACCCGACAGCTTGTGTCCAAGTATAATCTTACCGGCCTGCCCGTGCGGCTGGACCTGCTGGTAATTGACTGGCAGACCGGCGACCCCGACATACGCTTTTATCCCGGCACCATTACGGAGACTTTTCCGCGGTAGCTCCGGAGGCGGCCTCCACCGATTCCCGCTCCTTTTCCGCTTCTTCTGCCCCGGCTTTTTCGTCCTTGTCCTTCTTCACGTACTTCTTTTGGCTGTCCAACCACTGCTTCAGGTCCGCGTACTCCTTTTCGCCGCCGGAGAGCTCCACCGCCTTTTGCCGGTGCTCCGCTGCCTTGTCCAGCTCCAGGTTGTAGTAATAGGCCCAGGCCAGGTTAACACGGGCGGTTTCATTCTTCGGCTTGAGCTCTACCGCCTTTTTCAGCTCTTCCAGCGCCTTCTTCGCCTGCCGGTTCTTGAGGTATACCGTGCCCAGGTTCAGCCGGGCCTCGAAGTACTCCGGCTTAAGCTCCAACGCCTTCTGATACTGCTTGATGGCCTCCTTGTACATCTTGAGCCGGGAGTAGGAGTAACCGAGCTGGTGATGGGCCCGGGCGTCCTCCGGGTTCTCTTTCACCGCCTGGTAAAAGAACTCCGCCGCTGCCTCGTACTTGCCCTGTTCCAGAAGGTTCATACCCTCGCTGTAAGGGTCGCAACCTGTCGCAGCCACGGCCAGGAAAAAGCAAAGGCCGAATATCTTAGCTGTCCGCATTACCTCTCCTCCGATTACAGTATTAGAAATAATGTAACATCTGCAAACGACGTAAGTCGCGAGAGAACCCGCTCGTCTTATGAAAGGGTCCTTCGGAACCGACGGCACAGCGGGGCACGGGTCCTCACACCTTTTCCCCGCACGACCGGATTTTGTCCATGTCCAGCTCGACCCCCAGGCCGGGCCTTTGCGGCACGTTTATGAACCCTTCCTGGTCCACTTTAAAAGGCTCAGTGAGCATGAAGTCCCGGGCTTCCGGGACCCACCCGGGCGGCTCGACCGGGAACTCGCAGTAGGGGCAGTTGTAGACCGAGGCCATGACCTGGAGGTTCGCCGCCAGTCCCAGCCCGTTGGTCCAGGTATGGGGGCTGAACTCGATCCCGTACGCTTCCGCCATTGCCGCTACCTTGCGGCAGTTCCACAGCCCGGTCGAGATGGTGGCGTCCGGCTGGAGTATATCCAGGCATTCGTTTTCAATGAGGTCCCGGAACTCGTGCAGGTCAACGTTGAACTCGCCCCCGGCGATCGGCACGGTGGTCGAGTCGCGCAGGGCGGCGTATCCGCGGTAGTCGTGCTTGTAAAGCGGTTCTTCCATCCACCGGACCTCCAGGTCTTCCAGGATGCGGCAGGTCTCGATGGCCCGCTTTACCGTCCACACCGGGTAGGGCGCAAACCCGTGAATGGGCCAGCCCTGGTTGGCGTCAACCATGATGTCCATGTCGTCGCCGACTGCGTCCCGTACGTCCTCTATCAACGCGATGTCATCATCCATTTTTTCTGACTTGACCCGCAGCTTAACTCCTTTAAATCCGGACTCCTGAAGCGCCAGGACCTCGTCGCATCTCTGCTCGGGCGGGTGCAGTTCGCCCGTGCTGGCGTAGGCCCGGACCCGGTCTCTTACTCCTCCCCACAGCTTGTAAAGAGGAAGCCCGGCCGCCTTGCCGATGATGTCCCACAAAGCGATCTCCGCGAAGAAGCCCCGGTAGCCCAGGAAATGAGCGCTCCGCAAAAGCCGGATGAAGTCCTCCACCTGGAAGGGGTCCCGGTTCATGATAAAAGGACGCAGAAGCGACACCAGGCCCTTGGCCTCGTCCAGGAATCCCACGCCCGCGCTGTAGCCCTCGATGCCTTCATCGGTCTTCAGGATAATGATAAGACAGGTGTTCCGCGTCTGGGGATAACCGGGAATCCACGACGGGTAAAAGGTCGCCGGAAGATCGTAATGGCAAAGCCAGGCCTCAAAATCCGTTATCTTCATGCCAGTCTCCTTTTTCCAGACCCATTGTTACTTATCATAACCCACCGCTTCCGTTTTTACCACCCCGGAATCCTCTTGATGAAAACAGACTATAGTGGTAGGTTTGAGATGATTGAGCTTTATTTTGTAATAGCATTTTATAAGGAGAGAAGGAATGTCCATGATGAAGGTTGCTGAAAAGGTAAAAGATCGGTACTGCTTTTCCCTGGTTCTTCTCGCTGTTTGCGTTTGCCTGTTCGCCCACACCGGCGAGTCTTTCCCTGACCAGGGTCTCGCGACCGACGGCAGGATGTTCGTGGACGCGGACGACAGGGAGGTCATCTTGCGGGGAGCCAACGCAGGCATGCGAAGCAAGATGCCTCCTTTTTATCCTTTCGACCCGGAGCCGGACTTCCAGACCGCGCTCGAAGATTACGTGGACGTGTATGACAAGCTCGGTTTCAACGTGGTGCGGCTTCTTATCATGTACGAGGCAGCCGAGCCGGAGCGGGGCGATTACGACGAGGAGTACTTAAGGCACTACGAGATGATGGTGGAGGAGTTCGCAAGCCGCGGCATCCGGGTGATCGTGGACAGCCACCAGGACCTGTTCCATCGCCGCTTCTGCGGCTCCGGCTTTCCCGACTGGGCCATTGCCCGCCGCTACCGCATCCTTCCCCATTGCTCCAACAATCCGGTGTGGGAGCTCAATAACCTGACATTTGCCGTGTCCAGTTCCTGGGACCGCTTCTGGTTCAACAAGGACGGCATCCAGGACCAATACGTAAAGTTCTTCCGGATGCTGGCCGAGCGTTTCAAAGACCAGCCCGCGGTCATAGGCTTCGAGCCCATCAACGAGCCCATGACCGGTTATGTCGGCCTACTATTATATGAGTGGTGGAACCGGGAGAAGCTGTTCGGTCTTTACGAGTCAGTGGCCCGCGAGGTCCACGACGTGGATGACCGCTACATCATTTTCGCAGACACCTGCCCGCTCGAGAACCTGGGTACCTGGGCGGAGGACAGGCCAAGGCCAGACATTGATAAGCTGGCCATGGCGCCCCATTACTATGACCTCGGCTATTACAAGATGGAGCTCTCTACCGGCAGGGACCGGGAAATGATGAAAAACGGGCTGAAAAGACACTTGGGACTGGCCCGCGCCTGGAACGTGCCCGTACTGGTCGGCGAGTACGGGATCGAGATGGAAAGGGACGACGCAGAGAAGTACTTGAAGGACCTCTACTCCGTGTTCGACGAGCTGTTTCTTTCCGGGACCATATGGGAAGCATCCGCGAGCGAGAAGCTCTGGAACGGCCGGGTCAAGAACATCATCTACGCGGACGGAAGTATTCGGGAGTCCGCGTTTGTCCTGGACCGGCCCTATCCGCGCGCGGTGGCGGGCGACATGGAAGAGTTTTCTTTCGATCCCGAAAGCGGCCGCTTCGAGATCAAGTTTAAGGAGGACGGGAATATATCCCGCCCCACGGTGATCTATCTCCCGGAGCGCGTGTATCCAGACGAGCCGGAGATCAAGCTCGATCCGGGGGGAAGCTATAACCTGGACCGTAAACAAAAGGTGCTGAAGGTCGAGCCGCTGGGAAGTAGCGGTATCAGGAAGATTGCGATCACCCCTTGAAGTGGTGAAAGCCGTTTTATATGGAGTCGAGGTACTGGTTGACCTTTTTCTCCTTTTCAGTAGAGAGGAGACTGGGCTGGTGAGATTCAAGGGTTGACACGACTTCCTGGAAAAGCATGTCCTCAATCGGTTGTTCCTGGTCGTAAGAGATATGTTTGCGGTTTATGTATCTGGGGGGCAGCCAGAGTGCTTCCCTGAACTTCTTGGCGGTGTGAGGATGGGCCAGGAACACGTCTCCGCTTCTAGCCACTTCGTCAATCACGTGTATTGCCAGGGCGTCTTCGGACAGGTCCGCGGGCCGGAGTATCTGTCTGGCCCTTCCTATCATCATGTCGGTGAGGATCAGCATCCTGGGGTCGTACAGCTCGCCGTGCGCGAGCAGTCCCACGTCATGGGCCATGGTGGTCCCTGCCATGAGGCCGAGAGATATGCCTTCATACGCTTCCATGGCTGCCTGGGCGTCTACCTGGAAGGAGTCGCTCGAGCCTGCTGTTCCCCAGGAAGGCAGGTTGTAGAACCTTCCCATATCCGCGTACATGGCGGTGGTCCGGAACCAGGTAGGGTCCCCGTAACACACAATGGTTGACTTCATGTCCATAGAAGAGGTATTGGACCCGTAGATGAACTGGACGTGCTCGTTCTTCAGGGTCGCCAGCACCAGCCCGGCCAGGGACTCGGCGCTTCCCTGAACCACTCCTCCCAGCGGCGTAATAGGCGCGCTTCCGCCGCAGTTGGCTGCCGCGGCATAGAGCACGGGTATGTTGTTTTCCGCTGCGAAAAGCAGCTTGGACACGCTGTTGTCATCCATGATAAGAGGAGAGATAGGGTCCAGGTGGGCGATGTAAAAAGGCTTCTTTAAAAGCTTTTTTTTGCTGCCCGCAACGATGGCCGCGATGTTGTGGATGTGTTTCATGTCCTCCAGGCTGACGAAGGTGGCGACGATGGGCTTGGCCGTGTTCTTGGTCATCTCCGCGAACACGTTAGGGTAGAGCTTGTCCGAGTCCAGCTCCTCGGGCAACGCCATGGACATGATAAAGTCGAAGTTGGGAAGCGCGTCCGCGATGCGGACGTTATTGGTGACGTCGGAGAGTACGGACCTCCTCTTCTCGCGGGTTTCGAGGTCCACGTTATAAAGCGCGTCCCCGCCCGGGCCGTAATGGGTCTTGCCTACCCGGAGCTCGATGGGCCTTTTCCCCTCCTGGTCGTAAAGCTTGAGTCCGCCCCTGCGCCGGCCTTTCTCCAGGGCTTCGCCCACCATGGTGGCCGGGATCAGGACCCTGCCTTCAGAGTCTTTCCGGGCGCCGGCGGAGAGCATCAGGTCCAGGGCCTCCTCCTGTTGTAACTTGACCCCCGTCTCCTCCAGGACCCGGAGCGATGCGTCGTGGATCTTCTCTGATTTAAGGTACGGAAGAAAAAAGGACTTCGGCATACCATCTCTCCTTGACTTCTCCAACAAGGCGAAAGAACCGCGCTGTCTTGCGCTTGCTCCTTTAACGATAAATATAAAAATATGCTATCAGCTTTTGGTGGGTTTGCAATTTGGGGATTGTATGCACGTGTGCTATAAAAGTAATGCTTTCTAAAAATGTTTTCTCTTGACGACCGGCAAATAAGGAGGGAACCATGCGGCTTTTTCCGGTTTTATTGGTTACGGCTTTGCTCGCGTTTTTTGCCTCTTCCGCCTGGTCTCGGGCGGAGATTGATTGCTCCGCTCCGGTGGATACCGAGTACGGCAAAGTGAGAGGCGAGCGGATGTCGGACTCCTGCGTCTTTCGGGGCATACCTTTTGCCGCTCCCCCGGTGGGCGATCTTCGCTGGCGTTCGCCCGAGCCGCATCCGGGCTGGTCGGGCGTGCGGGACGCGACCGAGTTTTCCCCGCAGTGCATGCAGAAGGGTGTCATGGCTTTGGAGGGCGAGCTCGAGAACTACGGCATGAGCGAGGACTGCCTTTATCTTAATATCTGGCGTCCTCGCAAGGAGGGGAGCTTTCCGGTGTTATTCTGGATTCACGGAGGCGGCTACCAGGGAGGCACCGGCCGGACGCCGTGGTACTGGGGAGACCGACTGGCCCAGGAGCACGACGTAGTGGTGGTAACCATAAACTATCGGCTCAACGTGTTCGGTTTTTTCGCCCATCCCGATCTTAGGAAAGAGGACCCTCATAATGCCACCGGCGGTCAGGGCAGTCTGGACCAGGTCATGGCCCTGGAATGGGTCCGGGAAAACATTGGGAACTTCGGCGGAGACCCGGCCAACATCACCATCTTCGGGGAGTCCGCGGGAGGATGGAGCGTTTGCACTATGCTCGCGACTCCTCTTAACAAGGGGGATTTCCACCGGGCCATTCTCGAGAGCGGCGGATGCGAACAGAGCCAGAGCCTGGAGAAGGGTTATAAGCAGGCCCGGCAGGTTGCAGCGGAGATGGGATGCGACTATCACGATGTGGGATGCCTTCGTAATGTCCCCGCCAAGAAGCTGATGGAAGAGGCGGGCGGCAGCCTGGCAAGCGGGTTTGACGCCAAGCCCCATCACGACGGGCACCTGCTTACCGGCACTCCCTTGTCCATGATCCGGGAGGGGAACTACAACCAGGTGCCTTTTATGGCCGGCTACAACCGGGACGAGTTCGCGAATGCCATGAAGCTCACTCCCCGTTACTATTACACGCTTCCCGGCCAGTACGAGGACCGGCTCGGCAGGATGGGGTTCTCCGACTCCGAGGTCAAAGAGCTCGTGAGCTTGTATCCACTCCGCGAGTTCGACAACCGGCCGGTCGAGGCTTACGGCCGCATGCTGGGCGCGGACGCGTCCCTGGCCTGTCCCACTTACTTCGGGCTGCTCGAAGCCTCCCGCCGGCAGAATAACACCTACTTCTACCGGTTCGAGTACGACGACTTTACTTTCGGCAAATACATGGGCGCGGCCCACGCCATGGAGATACCTTTTATCTTCGGAAACCTGGACCGGATGCCGGCCAACTACCTCTACACCAGGTTTAACATTGACAAGGCCCGGAAGCTTTCCGAGATCATTCAAAGCTACGTCATAAACTTCGCCCGCACCGGAGACCCGAACGGAAGCGGACTCTCCCCCTGGCCCGAGTTCCGGCCGGACAACCGGAGGCTAATGGTTTTTGATGAGCAAACCCGAGTGGAAACCATGGGAGTCCAGCGCCAAAGGTGCAACTTCTGGAAAGAGCACCAAGGAGAGGTTGGTTGGAGGGATTAGGCAATTTGAGGAATAGGTAATATCACATGTTGCTCATAATAAACATACTGAGCCTCTTGCAAAAGATTGGCGGCCCAGTGCTTCATCAGTTACTTAATGAGGGGTGCGAACGACGGAAATCGCGACTGAAGTCGCTCGCACCCTCGGCGTCAATGTAAGCTTGACAATAAATTAGTAGGTAATCGCGGCTTAAACTTGCTTTTGCTTCTATCCTGAATATAAAAAATTCTGTTCACATCAGGCTCTGCAGTCCCATCAGGAACATCATGTCTCCGGTGAACTCCATTTTACCGGTCATGACCAGGTTGGGGCCATTGGCTTCGCCTTTTTGCATGGCCACCCAGTCGGCGAGACTGAGCTTGATGGATGCTTCCGGCGTGCTTTCGCCTCCGAAGGTCATGGTGAGGGGAATAACGGAGCCGTCCTCCTTTTTGAGCTCCACATTGAGCTTGCCCTTGGTAGACAAAAGAGCGTTAAAAGTGTTCTCGTTTGCCAGCTCGGAAGGGTCGGTGAAGCGGTCTATGACCTCTCCCAGCTTGCCGGTGACTGCGTCGCGCCAGTCAGACTCGGTAAGCGAGATGCAAAGCGCGGGCTTGTCAACCCCGCCCTTTATGACCTCTACCTCCTTGCCGCCCTTGATGTTCAGGCAATACCTGCTGTCGTCCACCTCGAACTGAAGCAGAAACTCCTTGCCGGCAAGGGAGGAAAGGTCCGCTCCCGCGGCCAGTTCCGGGAACTGGGCCGGAACCTGGTTTTCGAAAAAATCCTCGACCTTCACGTCTTCGGGTACATTGAACTGGGCCATGTTTGCCTCCTATGAATAGTGTTTTTACCGGTCGTTAAATATACAGCAGAAAAAATGAAATGTCAAGAGAAAAATCAATAAGTTCCGGGGACACCATGCACAACTCCCTTTTCTCCAGGGTTATTATCCCTTGCTATTCTCCTTTGTCCCTTCGCGATTCGATAAGCTCCAACGGAGCGTTGTAGATTAGCCAGGGGGGTTAGCCCCTGGAAAAGCTTGGTTATGGTTAGCCTGGCCGTGTTTCTCCCGGACAAATTTGTTGATTGACATGGGGTTTTTGGGTCGGTATGCTCACATTGTGTTTTAGGTGGATCGAGTCCGTTGTTTGTGCCTGTCAGTCGGCGCGAGAAACGCCCGGATTGTAGCGAGGGCGGCTTGATCAGGTCTATGAAGACGGATTTGCGATTTGGAAATGTTGCGAGGGCGGCTTGCCGCATAATCTCAGGTAAAGATATCTTCCGGGCCGCCAAAAGGATTTCGCGATGACGCACAAGGAGAGAATGCTTCGAGTCATGAGAGGCGAAGAGGTGGACGTGATCCCCTTCGCTCCCCGGCTGGACCTTTGGTGGCTTTCGAACAAGCTCGCGGGCTCGCTTCCCGAGGAGTACGCCGAGATGAAGCCGGACGACATCAGCCGCGAAAAGGGTTTCGCCTGTTACCACATGGTGCCCGACTTCTCGAACATGATGCGGGGCCCCGAGGACATCCTCCACCGGGCGCTGGGGCTTTACAACTTTCGGCAGTCGGCGTATGCCTTCCGCTTTCCCGACGACGTGGATATCGAGATCGCGGAAAAGGGAGGTCTCCAGACCATTGACTATCACACGCCGAAGGGCAGGATACGCACGGTGGGAGGCTGGACCGAGGAGATGAAGAAACAGGGCGCGTCCCTGGGCTGGACCCGAGAGCACGCCATCAAGGGCCCCCAGGACGTGCCGGCCCTCGCCTACATATTCGCGAACCTCGAGGTCTCCGAGAACTTCGACGGCGCCCGCGAGTACATCGACGAGATCGGCGACTGCGGAGTGGTGGCCGTGGGCGGCGCGTCCCTGGCGGCCTCTCCCATGCACCACGTGCAAAAGGAGTTCCTCGACCCCACTGCGTTTTTCCTCGAGTACGTTGATCACTACGACGCCCTGGCCGAGTTGGCCGAAGGCGTGGGCGTGTACTTCGACAAGGTCCTGGATTTGCTTTGCGACTCTCCGGCCGAGGTGGTCCTGTGGGGAGCGAACTACGACGACATGCTCACGTATCCGCCCTACTTCGAGAAGGAAATTCTGCCGTGGCTCAAGAAGGCGACGGAGAGGCTGCACAACGCCGGCAAGCTGGTGGCCACCCACACCGACGGCGAGAACAAGGGCCTCATGGACCTGATCCCGAAAAGCGGCGCCGACGTGGCCGAGTCGCTCACCCCGCACCCCATGACCAAGGTGAGCATAGGCGAGTACTACGAGAAGTGGGCCGATTCCATGACGCTGATGGGCTGCATCCCCGAGTGCATTACCCTGCGGGAGAACACCGACGACGAGCAGTTCGAGGCGTGGCTGGACGGGCTGTTCGAATCCATCAAGCCGGGCAGGCGAGTGATCCTGGGCATCGCGGACTCTACCCCGCCTAACGCCGTCATGGAGCGGCTCGACCGCATCGCCGAGAGAATCTATAAAGAAGGCAGGCTGACCGGAGGGGATTGAAGGGGCGGGGCCGCCGCTTTCCGTCAGGGAGCTTGCTCCCGTTATGATAGACACCGGAACTACTTGCTTTATACATGCAACCAAGACGGAGGGCAGCCAAGACAGTCAAGCGAGCTTGCCGGAAGACAAAGCGTAAGCAAGCTTCCGCAGTCCAAAGGGTGCAGGCAGGCGCAGTCCAAAGGTTTCATCGGTATTAAAAGGGCAATAAAGGCCGACGGAAATCACGGCTTAAGCCGCTCGCAGGACCCTCTCTAATTCCAGGGAAAGCATTTGGCAAAAAACTATTTCTCCCGGTTCATGGTCACGAACCGGTAATTGTCCAGGTAATCGGTAATGCCGAGTGCGATGGAGCTCGCCACTTCCTGCTGATAGCGGCTTGACCGGAGTCTTTTTTCTTCTTTGGGGTTGCTTATAAAGTTGACCTCCAAAAGCACGGCGGGCATGGTCGCTCCGGTAAGGACCCAGAAAGGAGCTTTTTTGACACCTTTGTCCTTGGTGTCAGGATACTTTCTGCTCACGTGCGAGATCATGGACTTCTGGACATACCGCGCCAGGGGCACCGAGTCTTCCACCTTCGAGCTCGTTATCATGTCGGCCAGGATCAGGTTAGTGGTGTCCTTGGTCTTGCGCATGGTCTTTTCGGTTACAAAGTTCTCCTTGGCTGCGAGCTTCAGGGAGGCCCGGTCAGTGGTGTTGTCCAGGTAATAGCTCTCGATCCCCGCCGCATTTGAGGTCCGGGCCGCATTGCAGTGGATGGACACAAAAAGGTCTGCGCCCATGGTGTTGGCCATGGCAGTCCTTTCAACCAGCGTCAGAAAGCGGTCGTCCGTACGGGTCAGCCGGACCTCGACGTCCGGCCGTCGTGCAGAGAGAGTCTTCTTGGTCCGCTTGGCGAGAGCGAGCACAATGTCTTTTTCATAAGTTCCAGAGGGTCCGACTGCGCCCGGGTCTTTGCCGCCGTGGCCGGGATCAAGGACGACCACGAACTTGCGGTCGGGAGAGCGGCGCTTCTTTTCCGGGTCTTTCTTCTCTCTTTCTGAAGCCACTCCCGGCGGCGATTTCTCCGCGGCGTCGCCATAGACGTCTATAACGTAGCGAAAAGGGTCTCCGGGAAGTGCAAACGCCTTGTAGTGATCAATCCTTTCGATGTCCAGTACCACCCGGACCACGTCCTTTTTGTACTGGCCGGCCCGGGCCTTTTTCAAAAGGCCGTCGCCGATGGACAGGGCGTAGCCGTAACATCCTTCCTGGGTGCTTTCCCGCTGGCGGAAGGACTTGGATATGGCCACGCCTTCAAAGTCTATGTACAGCCGGGGCGGTGTTCCCAGCTCCGGGTCCGGCTTCAAGAGGTGAGGCGGTTTGTAAGGGACCTCGCGGTCCAGGTCCACCACCACCCGGGTGTAGTCCTGGTTCGACCAGTGCCGGATTTCCAAAAGCCGCGCCAGATTGTCAGGATGACCGTTGCCGGAACTGGTTTCCTCTTGAAGGTCTTCCGAAACCTTTTCAGTGGCGGCATCCGGTTTTTCAGAAGTATTGCCGGATAAGTACTCTTGCGGAAGGGAAGGAAGTTCTTCTTTCTCATCCCCGGAAGCAGGCGACTCTTGCGTCCCCTCCGGTTCGGCTGTTTCTTTCTCTTCGGGTTTCTCTGCCGGGGCTTTAACCAGGTCCTCCGAGGACTTCTTGACTTCTATCTCCTGGAGGCGGTTCATGGCCTTTTTGCCCATGTCCCCGCTTCTGAACTCGAGGGTTTTTTGATAGGCTTGTTCCGCGCTTTCGAAATCGCCGCGAATAAGCTCGACCTCCCCGCACAAGTACTGGGCGTCGTCAGCCAGCGAGCTGTCCCGGTAGTCGTGGATAAGGGTTTGAAAGGAATCAAGCGCCCGGTCCAGGTACTCGGGGTCTCCACCCGCCCGGTAGGCCCTGATGGCCAGGAATCCCACCATGTAAAGCGCGTCATCCGCCTTGTGACAGTTCGGGTGCGAGCCGGCCACTGATTGGAAGGAATCCATGAGTGTCTGGCACTGGTCCGGCTTTAAGCTTGATTCTTGCTTGTAGTGGTAGTAATCTTCGGCCGCCCGGTTATACTCGACCACGCAATCCGAGGTCCGCGAGTAACCGGTGGTATGGATCAGAAGGAGAGCCGCAAAGAAGGCGACCGTCCACCCCCGCTTCCAGAATCGCGTCCGCATTAGAACATCTCCCGCTCGAGCTTTTTCCGCTTAGAACAATGAACCGATCACAATTAATATTTTATCGCGGAGTTATTAAAAAGGCAAACCTTTGCTTTGCTTGCTCATCATTGCGGCTTGGGTTAACTTACCTTCTATGTTGGATGGTTCCCGCGCTGCTCCTTGCGAGGTCACCGTGATCGGAGGAGGACTTGCCGGCTGCGAAGCCGCCTGGAGGCTTGGCAGGAGCGGCGTGCCGGTCTCGCTTTACGAGATGAGGCCGGGCAAGTTCACTCCGGCGCATCAGACGGGGGAGCTTGCCGAGCTGGTCTGCTCGAACTCGCTTAAGTCAGATTCATTGAACAACGCTTCCGGTCTGCTCAAGGCGGAGATGGAGATACTGGACTCCCTGGTCATGAAAGCGGCTCACGAAACCCGCGTTCCCGCCGGCTCCGCCCTGGCGGTGGACCGCGAGAAGTTCTCCCGCCGCATTACTGAGATGGTATCGGAGCTCGACACCGTTAAGATCGTGCGGCAGGAAGTTCAAGAGCTGCCGACGGAAGGGGCCGTTATTATCGCCACCGGCCCCTTGACCTCAGACCCCATGGCCCACGCCATCGCCCGGCTGACCGGAGAGTCCCGGCTTTTCTTTTATGACGCGATCGCCCCTATCGTGTTTGCGGAAAGCATTGACATGAACGTGGCCTTCCGGGCCTCCAGGTACGGCAAGGGCGGAGACGATTATATAAACTGTCCTCTCTACGAAAAAGACTACCACGCGTTCGTGGGCGAGATTTTAAAAGCGCGCCGTACCCCTCTCCGGGACTTCGAGGACCCTCTTTACTTTGAGGGATGTCTTCCTCTCGAGGTCCTGGCCGAGCGTGGCAGGGAGACCCTTGCACACGGTCCTTTGAAACCGGTGGGAATTACTGACCCCCAGACCGGCAAGAGGCCTTACGCAGTGGTCCAGCTCCGGCAAGACAATGCAGAGGGCACTCTTTACAACATGGTGGGCTTCCAGACCAGGCTCGCCCGGCCGGAGCAGGAGCGCATCTTCCGCATGATACCCGGGCTGGAGCGCGCCGAGTTCGCAAGGTTCGGAAGCATCCACAGGAACACCTACCTGAACTCGCCCCGCCTCCTGAACACGGACATATCGCTCCGGAATGATCCCCGCATCTTTTTCGCCGGCCAGATATCGGGCGTGGAAGGATACCTGGAAAGCGCGGCCACCGGCATCATGGCGGGAATAAACGCACGCCGCCGGCTTTCCGGAGAAGGGCCTTTCCTGCCTTCTTGCCAGACCATGATCGGCGCGCTTATCCATTACATTACCGACCCGGAAAAAGAAAAGCTCGAGCCCATGAACGCCAACTTCGGCATCCTCGAGTCTCTGCCGGGCAAGCACAAAAAAGCGGACCGGAAAAGACTGCTTTCGGAAAGAGCGGTAAACGCCATGCGCGAGCACGCGGACAGGGCTGGTGTTTAACTTGTGTTGCTTCGCGTTATAGAATCAAGGGAGAGACATGCGACACCCGCGGAAAGTTTCTGCAAGGGTGATGCTTTAAAAACACTGCAAGGAGGACCTCAATGAAGAAATCCAGGCTTTTGGTTATGTTGGCGCTTCTTATCACGGTTTTCGCTACCGTGGGTTTTCGGACGAGCGGTTTCAAGATGAACTCGGTGCTGGTGGTGGACCTGGGCGGCGACATCCCGGAGACGGTTCCTTACAATCCCCTGCTCAGCATGTTCCAGGAAGACAAGCTGCTGGTCCTGGACAAGCTTACCTGCATTGAAGGAGCGGCTTCGGACAAGATGATCGGCGCTCTTTTAGTAAAGATTTCCGATGCCGAATACGGCTACGCCACCGCCCAGGAGTTCCGCGAGGCCATCCTCCGGTTCAAGGAAGAGTCGGACAAGCCGGTTTACGCCTACCTCGAGGTCGAAAGCGGCGGCAACAAGGAGTATTACATAGCAAGCGCCGCGGACCAGGTATATCTGAGCCCTGCTTCCAACCTTCATCTTACCGGCCTGTCCGTGTTCCGCTTCTACCTGGGCGGACTGTGGGACAAGATTTACATGGACATGCAGGTGAACAAGATCAAGGAGTACAAGAGCTTCGCGGACATGCTTTCCAGAAAGGACATGTCGGACGCGGAGCGCAGGATGCAGAGCTCGCTTCTGGACAGCCTTTACTCACAGTTCACCGGGGACATTGCCCAAGGACGCGAGGTAAGCCGGGACGCGGTGGAAAATTGGATAGACCAGGCCTGGATCGTTCCGGAGAAGTACGTCGAGTCCGGCGCCGCGGACGGCCTGGCTTATGAGGATGAACTAATCGAGAAGCTGGCCGGAAAAAAACCCGACCTGGTGGCCAAAGAGAAACAGTATCTGTCATACCTCGAGTCCCGGCAGAAGAGCTTCGGCAAAAAGAGGGTGGCCGTGATCTTTGGAGTGGGAAGTATTATCTACGGTGAGCAGCAAAGCTCGCCGCTGTCCTCCATGCCCGTCATGGCCTCGGATGACATGGTCAAACAACTGGAAAAGGTCATGAAGGAGCCCGACATTGACGCAGTCATATTCCGCGTGAACTCGGGCGGAGGATCGGCCCTGGCTTCCGACCTCATCTGGAGGGCCACCCAAAGGGTCAAGAAGGAAAAGCCCGTCGTGGTGTCCATGTCCGATTCTGCGGCCTCCGGCGGATACTACGTGTCCTGCGGCGCGGACGCGGTCTTCGCCCAGCCCGGCACTTTGACCGGCTCCATCGGCATCCTTACCGCCCACCTCAGCATAGGCAAGTTGCTGGACAAGATCGGGGTGGGGACTGAGACCCTGCAAAGAGGAGAGTATGCCACCATGAACAACTTCCATCGAAAGCTCAAGGAAAAGGAGATGGAAAAGGTCCACCAGAGCATTGCTTCCACCTATGATCTTTTTCTCAGCCGGGTGAGCCAGGGACGGGACCTTACCAAAGAGAGAGTGAACGAGATCGGGAGAGGCCGCGTATGGACGGGCGCTCAGGCCAAAGAAAAAGGACTGGTGGACGACGTTGGCGGCTATCACGCGGCACTGCAAAAGGTCAAGAAGATGCTGGGAGTCGCGCCTGACGAAAAGGTCGTCCTGCTTTACAAGCGCGAGCCCGCATCTTTGTGGGACATAATCACCGGAAAAGCGGGCGAGCGGTTCCAGGGCATGTTGACCCCTGCTGAAAAGAAGCTCCTGAACGCCGTCCGGGTGTATGGCATGTTCGAGCCCGGCCGGCCCCTGGCAATAACGCCCGGCCCCATGGAGGTGCGCTGAAAAGAACTTCGGGGTTATAATAAAAAATTCATTGGTCGTGCGAGCCACGGAAGTCGCGATTATTGGCGCTTGCACATCTGTTATAACGCATTTGTCAAAGACGCTAGTAGGGACCCCTAAGCGAAAGGACAGTTCCCTGTTATGAGCAGCGATCAGCCCGCTATCTTAATAATTGACGATGAACCCGGCATAGTCGAGTCCTTGACCGTGGCCTTTGAAGAGAATTACCAGGTGGTCGGGACCACCGACCCGGAAGAGGCCATGGCTGTACTCGGCGAGCGGGAGATCGGCGTGATTATTGCCGACCAGCGCATGCCCGGCATGACCGGTGTCGAGCTTCTGAAAGAAGCCAAGGCCATTCAGCCGGACGCGGTACGGCTCGTGCTTTCCGCTTACACGGACATGGAGGACCTGATCGCGGCCATCAACGCCGGCGAGGTCTGGCGCTACCTGGTGAAGCCCTGGGAGCCGCACGAGCTCAGGCTTACCGTGGACCAGGCCGCGGAAAAGTATGCCCTGGTCAAAGAGAACCGGCGGCTTCTCCAGGAGCTTCAGGAGGCAAACCTCCGGCTTCAGGCCGACTGCGAAAGCCTCCGCCAGGAGGTCGAGAAGAAGTACAGCTTTGACGAGCTGGTGGGCGCGAGCGAAGCCATGCAGAAGCTGTTCCAGGTCATGCGGCGGGTGGCGGACTCGCCGGTGACCGTGCTTCTCTTGGGCGAGACCGGCACCGGCAAAGAACTCATAGCCAAGGCCATCCATTACAACTCCTCCCGCAGTCACAAGAAGCTTCTGGTACAGAACTGCGGTGCCCTGCCGGACGGACTTCTGGAGAGTGAGCTGTTCGGGCACAAAAAGGGGGCTTTCACCGGCGCGATTGAGGACAAGAAAGGTATCTTCGAGGAGGCCCATGGAGGGGCGGTGTTTCTGGACGAGATAGCGGAAACCTCGCCTGCCATGCAGGTGCGGCTCCTCCGCGTGCTCCAGGAAGGCGAAGTGAAGAGGGTAGGGGAGGCGGACACCAGGCAGGTGGACGTGAGGATCATAGCCGCGACAAACAAGAAGCTGGAGGAACGGGTAAAAGAAGGAAACTTCCGCGAGGACCTCTACTACCGGCTCAGCATCGTGCCGGTGGACATACCGCCGCTCCGGGAACGAAAAGGGGACGTGCCCCTCCTGGCCCGGTACTTAATGGAGAGGGCAAGGAAGAAGTTCGGCCGCGATGTTACGAAAATAAGCGACAAGGCCCTTGAGCTTCTTTCTGTGTATTCTTTCCCCGGTAACGTAAGAGAGCTGGAAAACGAGATCGAGCGAGCGGTGATGATGGCGGAAGGGACCGAGATAACCGAGGCGGACCTGTCTGACAAGATAGTTAGCAACCCTGCCGCGGACAGCGAGGTGGCGGAGTCCGGCGAGCTCATGACCGCGGTGGACAACTTAAAGAAAAAGATGATAACGGACGCACTGGAAGAAGCGGGCGGCAACAAGACCAAGGCCGCGCAATCTCTTGGGTTGACCCGCCAGAGCCTCCAGCAGATGATGAAAAGGCTGGGCATGGAGTAGGAAGGAATGTTATAAGATGTCCGAGTGAATTCGTTTCGCGTTTTTTTCTTTCGTGCGTTCGGCAAGGAGTGTTTTCATGAAAAGGATTTGCTTTGTGATGGCCGTGGTTTTTCTGGCCGGTCTCATTGCCGGGCCCG
>JAWOBU010000111.1:0-15228 GCA_046484135.1 bacterium | reverse complement strand
TGGGTTTTGAAAAACGCAAAGCCGGTTGAGTTTATCCCCTGCAAGGGTCGACTCGGCCTTTGGGAGCCTTCAGCCGACATCCTGAGGCAAAGTACACTGAACGACAATTAGCTATGGATGAACACGATCAAGAAAACAGGAATTCACTCTTCCCGGATTACGACTTACGGGCCTATAAAGAGCCGGTCCTGGTCAGCGCCTGCTTTCTCGGCATACCTTGTCGCTGGCACGGCCAGAGAGCCAAGAAGAGGGAAAAACTAATTGAGAAGTTGAAAAAGAAATACGTCCTGGTCCCGGTCTGCCCCGAGCAGCTCGGGGGCATGCCAACCCCCCGAACCGGTGAGTACCTGAATGGAACCGGCGCCCAGGTTCTGGACGAGGGACTCAGAATCATCGTCCCGGAAACCGGCGAAGACACAACCGAGCACCATGTCAACGGCGCCAAGTATACATTGGAGTTGGCCGAAATCGTAGGAGCCCAAAGGGCCTACCTGAAAAGCGGGAGTCCGTCCTGCGATCGCGAAGGAGTCACCGGAGAAGTGCTGAAACGAGCGGGGATCAAAGTTATCAAGGTTGGATAGTTGCTACCTCTCGGCAATCTCCTGGAACGCGTCCAGTTGTCCTTTTGAATTTTCAATCAGAGTGATGTGCCGGAGTGCCCGTTCGGTGATATGAGGCCGTCTGGCGGATTTGGGCATCTCCAGTATCCGGCGCTGGATTGTTGGGGGGGGTAATCTTACGAAGCGACATGATCTGGGTGATGCGGCCCCTGGTGATGCCTTCCAGCCGGGCGATGGCCGCCTGGGAAGGAACCTGGCCGGTGTCGAGGAGATGCCGCCATCTCCGGGCCTGGAGAAGTAGCTCCTTGATACGAGGCTCCTTTGGTGTTTTGGGCGGTTTCTTTTTGACTTGGTTGGGCGATACGCCTGCCTGCCGCGCCTGCGGCGCAGGCAGGGCGTGGACCACCTGGTCGGATTGCACGCGGCGTTTCAAGCCCCCGTTCCCACCATTGTCTCCTGCCAAGGCCGGTTTGAATGAGTTGTTAACCGGTGCATTTTGAGGCGATTTTAATGTTACCTCGACATCGAACTCCCGGCAGAAATCCGGCGCTGCGACCTCTAACTTATCGTAAACAATGCGAAAAATTATCTCGATGCCAACCTCGTCCCGCCGCGATCTAAAGCCGGCACATCCAGGAGCCTCCTGCTCTCTCCTGTAGCCGCCCGCGGTTGTCGGCTTATCCGGCATGGGGGCGTCCCTTCCAACCTCTTGATTATTGGTTGAAATTTACGGCTTTCCTCTTTTTCCCGTTGCTGGGCCGGCAATTTTTCGTGTTTTTGTTTTCATTTTTTTCTTGACAAATGATGGAATTGGGTTTAAATAGATAATAGTCCTATCGGATTACTCGGACTTCAAGGGAATCCGGTAGTGAACAGGAGTAAATGAAAGAATGAAGATATCCACCCGGGCCAGGTACTCTATCCGACTCATGGTTTACCTTGCCGACCATGCGGACGATGACCGCCCCATCGGCTTGAACGAGATCGCTAGGCACCAGGACCTTTCCATGCGTTACCTGGAACAGCTCGCGGTCCCGTTGAAGGCGGCATCGCTTATAAAGAGCGTGTCGGGCAAGCACGGTGGTTACTACCTGGCCCGTCCTGCGGGGGACATCAAGGTCGGCGAGATAGTGGAGGCCTCGGTAGGTCCGATCCGTCTTCTGGACTGCCTGGACGCTGAGACCCCCTGCCAGTTCAAGGATGTGTGCGGTTCACGTCGGATGTGGGGTCTTATCAATACGCGGATCACAGACGTTCTTTACGATTACAACCTGGAGGACCTTTCTGAAGAGAGGATGCGGGAGTCGCTTGCGGAGAACAAGGATGCGATTCTTTCCTGCTGAGGTTTATACAAGGATGGAGCTGCCGAAAGCGGTTTTCGCTTTCGCGGCAAATAGATATGAAGGAGGAGTTGCATGGTTCCGGGAGTAATAATTCACCTTTTGGTGTATGCGGCGATTGCCGCGTTCGTGTTGGTCCTTGCTTACCGTGGATACCGCATCTGGCGGATGCCTCTTCATCTTCGGTGGGAGCTTTACCCGGTTGCGCATGAGCCGGGCCGGGCCAAGTACGGCGGTTCGGCGCTGGAGGAGATCAACTGGTGGGAGAAGCCGCGCAAGACGTCTTTTATGGGCGAGCTCAAGTACATGATACCGGAGATGACGCTTTTGGTGGCGCTTTTCGAGCACAACCGGAAGATGTGGTACCGGTCCTTTCCTTTTCATTTCGGGCTTTACATCCTGGCGGGTTTTCTGGGTCTTCTTATTATAGGATCGGCGCTCGAGCTTCTTCCCGACCCGGTTTACGTGGGCCCGCTGGTGGCTGGAAAGAGCCTGGGGGTGGGAGTGGTGATTTACTATCTGACCATGATCGCTGCGGTTGCCGGGTTGGGTCTGGCCACATTGGGTGTGCTGGGTCTTCTTCAAATCCGGCTTACCGATCGGGTGATGAGAAACTGCACCAGCGTAAGCCATATCTTTAACCTGGTTTTCTTCATGGTGGTGCTGGTCCTGGGCTGGATCGTGATGCTCGGCGTGGACCCGGGGTTCGTGGCCACCCGCTCTTTCATCCAGAGCCTTATCGTGTTCGATCTCGGGCAGGCGCCCGCTCATCCCGTGCTCTTGATCGAGATCATACTCACGGTCTTGCTTATCGCTTACATTCCCATGACCCACATGTCTCACTTTTTCATGAAGTGGTTCACGTATCACAAGGTGAGGTGGGACGACGAGCCCAACGTGGCGGGCGGCACGGTGGAGAGGAAAGTGGCCCACTCCTGCACCTATCCGGTGACGTGGTCGGCCTCTCATATAAACGCGGACGGCAAGAAGAACTGGGTAGACATAGCCACGGAGGAGATCGAGTAAAATGAAGGACAATCTCAAGGTATCGGACATAAGTAAAAAGGAAGACAAGCTCTCCGGGCTGGATTTCGAGAACCTGCCGCCTTTGCCTCCGCCTTACGACAGGCCGGAGAACCTGCCGAAGTGGAAGGAGCTTACGGACAAGGCCAAGGAATCGTACGAGTGCTCGCTGGACGACACCATCGCGCTGTCCATACCCAAGCCGGAGACCAAGGAAGAGGAAGAGGAGCTGGTCAAGAAGTTTCTCTCCGGCCTGGAGAAGCTGTTTTCCAAAGAGAACAACTGGACGTTCCTCCAGCCGCTGGTGCTGTCCATGGAGCACTGCGCCAAGTGCCAGACCTGCGCCGAGGCCTGCCACGTCTTCGAGGCCAGCGGAGAGAACGAGCTTTACCGCCCCACCTACCGCTCGGACATCCTCCGCCGGCTTTACTACAAGTACCTGAAGCCGGGCGGCCGGTTTTTCGGCAAGTGGAGGTACGGGGACATTGATCTGAACTGGACGACGGTGGCCCGGCTGGCGGAGCTCGCCTACCGTTGCAACCTGTGCCGCAGATGCGCGCAGACCTGCCCCATCGGAGTGGACAACGGGCTTATCGCGCACGAGCTCCGAAAGATATTCAGCCAGGAGATGGGCATCGCTCCCAAGGAGCTGCACGAGAAGGGGTCCATGCTCCAGCTCCGGGTGGGGTCGTCCACCGGCATGAACCCGGAGATAGTCAAGGACAACATCGAGTTCATAGACGAGGACACCTCGGAGATGACCGGCATGACTATCGAGACGCCGTGGGACAAGCAGGGCGCCGAGGTCCTTCTTATCCACAACGCGGGCGAGATCATGGCCTGGCCGGAGAACCACGGCGCGTTCGCCACTATCTTCAACGCGGCCGGCATCTCCTGGACCATGTCCAGCGAGGCCCAGGAGGCCTTGGGCTACGACAACATCAACTACGGTCTTTTCTACGACGACTTCATGCTGGCCAAGGTGGCCATCAAACACGCCCAGGCCGCCAAGAAGCTGGGGGTGAAAAAGATCGTGCTCGGAGAGTGCGGCCACGCACACAAGGCGCTTACCGTGATCGCCGACCGGGTCCTGCCCGGCGAGCTGCAAGTGCCCCGCGAGAGCGCCATGGCCATTCTCCAGGACATCGTGTTCTCCGGCAAGATAAAGCTCGACCCGACAAGAAACGACTTTCCGGTAACCCTGCACGACCCCTGCAACATGGTCAGGGCGATGGGGATCGTCGAGCCGCAAAGGAAAATCCTCCGCCATATCTGCCCACAGTTCCGCGAGATGACGCCCCACGGGGTCGAGAACTACTGCTGCGGAGGAGGCTCCGGCTTTGCCATCATGTCCGGCCACAACTTCAACGACTGGAGGTCCTTCATTTCCGGAAGAAAGAAGCTCTCCCAGATACTGAACGCCTTCCAGGACCAGATAGACCCGTCCATACACAAGTACGTGTGCGCGCCCTGTTCGAACTGCAAGGGCCAGATAAGGGACATGTTTAACTACTATGACGTGTGGAACAAAACCGGTATACTCTATGGAGGGCTGGTCGAGCTCATCGTGAACGCCATGACCGACGTGAAGCCGGGATTCATCGAGTGGGAGATGCACTAGTTGACAAGGGGCTTTTTGATACCGGAAACTCGTGTTGTTGAAGGATGCGTTTGATATGGAAGGCGGGAAAGAAACGAACGAGGAAGAAAAAAAGAGCATCATGATAGTTGATGACGAGCCGGACATTCTTCTTTACCTGGAGACGCTCCTCGCGGACCAGGGCTACCGGGTGATCAAGGCCCGGAGCGCGGAGGAGGCATGGGAAAAGCTCCGAGAGGACAAGCCCGATCTTTTCTGCCTGGACATCATGATGCCTAAGCAGTCGGGGATCGCCTTGTACAGGAATCTCAAGCTCGACCCCCTTTATAAAGACGTGCCGACTATTTTCATAAGCGCCTTCAGCACCAGCAAGGACTTCACCGGCAAAGGCTTTCGCAAGCTGGTCCCCGACCGTGAGGTGCCCGAGCCCGAGGTCTACCTGGAGAAGCCGCTTAACATCCCGAGCTTTTTAAGCGCGGTTAGACAGAACCTGGAGTAGCCGAAACATGGACCAGGTCGAACTGAAAAACTGGCTCCATACCGAGCTCATGGAAAAGGTCCCGACCAATATTGCCATCATTGACCGGCAGTTCAAGATAGTCGAGGCCAACCAGAGGTTCGAGAACGCCTATGGCGAGTGGAGGGACAAGCACTGCTTCGAGGTCTACAAACGCCGCTCGTCCCCCTGCCTGAACTGCGTGGCCTACCAGACCTTCCAGGACGGACAGCCGCGAGTCAACGAGGAGGAAGGGGTAGACAAAAACGGAAAGCCCTCTTATTACGTGGTCCACGTCGAGCCGGTCCAGGGCGAAGGCGGAGTAATACCCTACGTTATCGAGATGTCCAACGACGTGACCCAGCAGAGGATGATGCAGCAGGAGCACGACATCATCTTTGACCGCGTACCCTGCTACATCTCCGTGCTGGACCGCGACATGACCGTGGTCAGAAACAACGAGCTCTTCAGAAAGCGCTTCGGGGAGGCCCTCGGTAAAAAGTGCTATCAAATCTACCAGCACGCGGATGAGCCGTGCCGTGACTGCCCGGCCATGCAGACCTTTAGCGACGGAGACGTGCACACCGCCTATAAAACCGGCAAGGACAAGACGGGAAGGACCGTCTATTACTACGTCAACACCGCGCCGTTGAGCAGGGGAGGGGCCGAGCCGTCCCACGTTATCGAGATGGCGCTCGACATGACCGAGACCAAGGTACTCGAACAGCAGCTCAAACAAGCCTTCGACTTCCAGGAAAACCTCATCAACTCGGCAATTGACGCCATCGTGGCTGTGGACTCCGAAGGAAAAATAAATATATTCAACCCTCAGGCGGAAAAACTCTTCCAGAGAAGCGCCCGCGAGGTCATGGGGAAAAACATCCTCGACCAGTTCGTGCCCAAGCAGTTCATTGACATCATCGCCAAAGACGGCGAGAGCCTGCTTCTCAGGGAAACTTACTTGACCGACGCCAACGGAGAGCAGGTCCCGGTCCGGTTCTCCGGGACCGTGCTCAAGAGCGGCGGACACTATTTGGGGAGCTCCGCGGTGCTCCAGGACCTTCGGCAGAGGAAACAGCTCGAACACGAAAAGCTGGAAGCGGAGAGAATGGCAGCGGTGGGACAGACAGTGGCGGGGCTGGCCCACGGCATCAAGAACGTGCTCACCGGCCTCGAGGGCGGCATGTACGTGGTCAACTCCGGCATGAAGAAAAACGACATGGAGCTCACCCAAAAGGGATGGAACATGCTCCAGAACAACATCGAAAGGATAACCACCTATGTCAAGGACTTCCTGGGGTTCGCCCGCGGTAGAGAGCCGAACGTAGAGAGGACCGACCCCAATAAGGTCGCAAGGGAAGTAGAGGAGCTGTTTCGAGACAAGACCGAACAGCTCGGCATCCGCTTCACCAGCGACTTTCAGCCGGGCATTGGAGAGGCCAACCTGGACGCAGACGGCATTCACAACTGCCTTGTGAACCTGGTGTCCAATGCAGTGGACGCCTGCGAGATGAGCGATAAAAAGGACTGCGAGATACGACTCAAGACCTTCGAGGAAAACGGGACCCTTTACTTCGAGGTCGCAGACAACGGGACCGGCATGGACTACGAGGTCAAGAAAAAGGTCTTCACCACCTTCTTTTCCACCAAGGGCACCTCAAAAGGTACCGGCCTCGGACTGCTGGTGACCAAGCGCATCGCCCAGGAGCACGGAGGAAAGGTCGAGCTCGACTCGCAGGAAGGCAAAGGTTCGACTTTCCGGCTTGTCTTTCCCCGTCAAAGGCTGCCGGAGCTTACCGATAAAGGTAATGAAGAAAAGAAAAACCCGGAACACTAAAAAAGGAGGTTGAAAAAATGACTTCCCCTTCGGAAAAAACAGTACTGGTCGTGGACGACGAGGAAGAAGTGCGGCTTTTTCTGCAAACCGCGCTCGAGGACGCCGGCTTTACGGTACAAACCGCGGCCGACGGAATGGAGGCCTTGGAAAAGGTCGAGAACCAGCAGCCGGATGTAATATCACTGGACCTGGTCATGCCCAAGAAGTCCGGCGCCAGGTTCCTCTATGAGCTCCGAAAAAACAAACAGTGGCAGAAGATACCCATCGTCCTCGTTACCGCCCACGCCAAGGACGACCTCGGCAAAAAGGACTTCCAGGACGTGATGTCCGGAAAGGCCCTGCTCGGACCCGAGACTTACCTGGAAAAACCGGTGAAAGCCACTACCTACGTGAACGCCATTAAAAGGGCCCTCAACATGCCCATCGAGGAAGGACCGGAGGAAAGCGGCGCCAAGGCCGAGCTGCGAGGACTCATCGAGGAAGCGGACTCGGAAAAGTTGAAAGAGGCACTCGAGGTCTTGAAAAAACAATAGAACGAAATGTAAGCAGTGGAGACAGTAGAAAACCAAACGGGCGAAGCCTGGAACGGCAAGGCCGCCCGGAAAAACATTACTCCCGCAGGAGGTATGAAAAAAAATGGCTTCCCAAACCGGAAAAACGGTCCTGGTCGTGGACGACGAACCTGACGTGGTAACCTACCTTACCACCGTGCTCCAGGATAATGGATACGAGACCGACTCCGCACAAAACGGAAACGAAGCGCTCGAAAAAGTCAAACAAAACCCGCCCGCCCTTATATGCCTCGATATGTCCATGCCCGAAAAGTCGGGGGCGAAGTTCATGAAAGAGCTCCGGGAAGCGCCCGACAGCGCCGACATCCCCATACTGGTCGTTACAGGCGTAACCGGCTACGGCTCCAAGCCCGAAGAGTTCCAGAAGTTCCTCTCAACAAGAAGCCAGTTTCCGCCCCCCGAAGGATTCATTGCAAAACCCATCGAACCAGAAGACTTCATAAAAAAGGTCGAAGAGCTGGTGGCAAAATGAAAGAGCCGGGAAAATCATGAAGGGAGCGGAAAACGGCCGGCTGGCGCGGAGGGCGGGATAACTGCGCTCTCCAAAAATGTAATATGTCCAAGCAGCTTACTGCGGACGGCGCGAGGCCCGAAAACATCCGTCTTCCATAAGCTTAACGCCGGGACGGCGTGTTTCCACGAGACTGTTAACACAAGCCCGTTAAAAACCCGAAAAACAGTAAATTGAAGTAGGCCCTGTCCAGTGCTACGCTGCTTTGCATGAGAGGAGATATGACATCGCAGATGAAAAAGGAAACGGGGTCCATGAAAACCCAGGTTGTTGTTCACCAGGAGGAAGAAGGCGGCTATTGGGCGGAAGTGCCCGCATGATCGTGATGGTGTATTGATACAAAATAATTGCATGGAAATGCAAAGCCTGTTTGGTTCCGGCTATCTCGGGTTAGGTTGCAGTAAAAAGGAGTCATGATGGACAAGGACCCGGTCGACCGGCTCGGTATCCCGCCTGATGCAAAGCAGGTCATCATCTTCGGCGAGTCGAGCCACTGGGACCCGGACTGGCTTTTGACTGCGGAGCGCTACTACCGGCTACGCATCCGGTCCATCCTGTCAAAGGCGATAAAAGAGCTCAAGAAAGACCCCCGCCGCGTCTACTCGGTCGAGTGCCTCTACTTCCTCCGCATGTTCTGGGAGAGGAACCCGCACAAAAGAGACGATCTCCGAGAGCTTCTGAACCAGGGCCGAATGCGGCTTACCGGCAGCGGCATCACCACCCCCGACACCCTCCTGCCGTCCGCGGAAGCCATCATCCGCGACTACCTTTGCGGCCAGGAGTGGCTCCGCCAAAACGACATTTTCCAGGAACCGGTGCTGGCCCACCTGCCGGACGACTTCGGGCACTCGCCCTGCCTGCCGGACCTGCTTAGCTCTATGGGTTTCGAGTACGCGGGGGTCTCGCGGATTGACGGCATGTACTTCCCCGGCTCCGACTATCGCCCGTCCCGCTCTTTTCCCCGGCCGGGAACCAGCGCTTACCTTCTGCAAAACGAGGTCAAGAGCGCGGACTTTTACTGGGCAGGCAATGACGGCAGCATGATACTTACCCACTGGAACCCTTTTACCTACTTCCAGGGCGACACCCTGGACACGGCCGGTGCCGCCAAGTGGATGGGCCTGCGGCTGGGTATTCCCTCCCGTTCGCCCCGCAAGACCGCCGGCAGGATAGAAGCGTTCGCGAAAAAGCTCGCTCCTCTTGCCCGCACCAGGTATATGTTCTGTCCCATCGGGTGCGATTTCGTGGACCCCATACCAGACCTGCCGGACATCCTGGACAGCTACAACCAAGAGCGATACCCGCACACCGGGCTTTTTGCGGTGAACGCCGGGCTCGACGACTACCTTATGCTGGTGGAAACGGGTGGTGCGGAGCTTCCCGCACTGAAGCTCGATCCGAACCCCTACTGGATGGGCTTTTACGCCAGTCGGCCCGAGATGAAAAAAAGATGCACCCGACTGTCCGAAAGCCTTTTACAAGCAGAAACCCTATTGGTTTCGAGAGACCGGGACAAGCCTTCTTTCGACGCCCGGCAAAGCATACGCCGGGGATGGGAGACCGTGGCGGTGAGCAACCACCATGACTACATAACCGGGACCTCGCCCGAACGGGTATGGAAAAAAGAACAGAAGCCCTGGCTGGAAAAGGCGCAAAAAGAGACGGACGAGTTCTTGGCTACGCTCCGGCAAGGCGAAAACCAAAAGCATGAAACCCGTGAGCCTGACCTGCCGAACTGGTCCCTTCAAGACGGCCGGCTGGAAGTGGAGACCGGCTATTACCTGGCAGAGCTCGATGAACGAGAAGGCGGCACTTTTACTTACCTTGCGACCAGGACCCCTCATGCAGAAAACATCATCTCGGGCACGGGCAACGACCTCGTCTTGTACAAGGATACGGGCGGGCTGTGGCGCATGGGGCACGAGTACCGGGGAGGTGTCTTCCGCGAGCTTACGCGCGCGAGCGGTTCCACGGCTCGGCTCCGTGCGGAGGAGTGGGAGGGAGCGCTCCGGGTGGAGGTGTTGTCCGAACTGGACGGCCAGAGCATAGTCCGGAGGATGTTCTTCTGGAACAGCTCACCCTTGATCGTGCTCGAGTTCGAAGGGGCCGCTCCTGCCCGATCTACCATATGCTGCCGCTTTTCCACCGCCCTCCGAACAGCCGGCCCGGACATGGATGTTCCCGGAGGCGTGTTCCACCGCCCGCTTTCCAGAAACTACGACCCATGCTTCTGGTCCTTCCAGGGCTTCGTCCACTTAAGGGACCATGCCACCGGCAAAGGAGTGGCGCTCCTCTCAGCAATGCCCGGCGCAGTGTCAGCGGACGCGAACGGGAAACTGGAGTGGTGCCTCTTTCGGAACACGCCCAAGGAGCGGGCCTTCGGGGTCCTGCCCGTGCTCGCCCACCCGGCGCGAGGGCCGGACCCCCACTCGCACAAGCTTTGCTTCGGCATCATGGCTACAGCGGAAGGGGACTGGCTCGAAAACCGCCTTCCGGTTACCGTACGCGACTTCCGGAACTATAACGAAGGCAGGGATGAAAGCGGCGGCCGGCTGGAAGACCTGGTACTGTTAAGCGGAGACAACGCGCTCGCGAGCGCCTTGAAACCCGCGGAGGACGGCCGGGGCCTGATAGTCCGTCTCCATATTTATAAGCGGAAGGAGGACCCCATAGAACTATGGCTTGCTAAGTGGAAGATCAAAGAAGCCCTGCTTTGCGACGGCAGGGAGCGGGACCTCGGCCCACTCGAGCTCCGGGACGGTAAAGTAATGGTCCCGGCCCGCAGATCCATTATAACCGTCCGGCTTCTTATATGAATGAGGACGGAGCCTCTTCCAAAACTCTCTCTTCGCAACAGGCACTATTTAAGAGCTCAGGCAGAAGTGGGCGAGGTGCTTGATGAGCATAAAGGAGCATCCCGCCTTCACGGCAGGGTGTAGCTGCATCCGTCCCAGCCGGGCGGCGTGTAGCCGTCTCCTCCGTGGTCTATGTAAACCGGGTTGGTCGCGAAGCGGGGCACGCCCAAGGGGTCGAACTGTTTGAAGCCCTCCGGCAGCTTTTCTTTTCCGAACCCCATGACCACGATATGAGAGTCGCGGCTTACCGGTACGTTGAGCTCTCCTTCATATTTTACCACCTGTCCGGTGTCCTCCACCGGCACGTTCATTACCTGGTCGCAGTTTACAAAGACCTTGAAATGCGAGACGTCTATTTGCGGGATCGCCTGGATTCGGAGCCACAGGTCCACGGTATTGTCAGAGGTCATCACGGTGTCTCCCATTCCCGCTTTCCGGTTTATCTTGATCTCGGCGAACGCGCCGGTGCTGGTCAAAACTCTGCCCTCTTTAACGGCGCGGGTCAGCATCTCTTCTTTGAACCCGGCGGGACTCCGGGCGTCGCAACTGAAGTAATTCCGGGGATGACCGGGCGGGGAGTAGTCGTGCGCGTCGGAGTTTGCCACCGCAGTAACGCGGTGTCCCAGGTTTAAAAAGCTCATCCAGTACTCGAAGGTCCCGGCCTTTCTTTTCGGCATGGCTTCTCCGAACACGGGCTTACAGCCGTTCTGGAACTCGAAGGAGTCCAGGTCCCAGCTCCAGAGCGAGTCTCCGGGTTTCAGCCCTATGTACTCCGGATGCGCCAGCTCTGCTTTTCCGGTCCCCAGGTTGTACTCGATCATTTCAAAGTAGCCCAGAGGATGGTTTAGCTGGACGATGCCAGCGCCTCTTTCCCGGATAGCGTTGTAAACCTCGGCTATGTCCATGCCGTACCACCTTATCGGTCCTCCCCGCGCGTCTATGTCAAAGCGGGGCTCGACCGGGAACATGTTGATGTGTTCGGGGATGGTGGCGGTCACTTCTTCTCCCAGCACTGTTGCCACCCAATCCTGGAGCCCGGTCTCTTCCACGCCGGGCTGCCAGGGGATGACCGCTTCGTGGTCGGTCGCCACCACCACGTCCAGTCCTTCCGCACCAACGGTCAGGATGCGTTCCGGGATGGAAATATCATTGTCCCCGCTCGGTCCGGCGTGAACGTGCATGTCAGCGGACAGAAACCCGGAGGTGTCCACTGCATGGGAAAGCTCGGCCGAGAGCCGGGCGGTATGCCCCGGCATGACCTCGATCTCGCCCTCATAAGGAACATACTCGTAGCCCCGGCTTATGTTGACCCGGTAAGAGCCAGGCTTTAAAGGCTCTACGCCGGGCCCGGCGCCGGTATAAACGGTTTTTGAAAGCTCCCCGTCCCGGTAAAGCCCTATCTTGGCGGGCAGTGCCCTCCCGTCCCGGTCTTTGATGTTATAGCTCAAGTGTCCGGGCGGGGAAAACTTCAGCTCGATGTGGTCCCGGTCTTTCAGTCGGAAGTAAACGGGACCAGGGTCTCTCCTGCCTTCCTTTTTTGCGGTGAGACGATACTTGCGTCCCAGTCGGGGTATCCGGCCTTCGAAATTACCTTCCCGGTCGGTCATGAAGCCGTCTAAAAAGGTCCATTGCCCGAGCCGGTTTCTGACCTGAACTTCTATAGTGGCCCCCTGCACCGGCTCGCCTGTCTCCGAATCCACTGCTTTTCCTGAGAAGGGTTCCAGTTCCACGTTCCATCCTCTTATGGGCTCCGGGTTTTCTCGATGAAGATTAACCAGCGCGCTGTTAAAGTCGCTGTCTCCGACTGCCATGAAACGGATTACCCGCGCAGTATCGCCGGGCTCGCCCGCGGGCATAAGCTCGATCCTTTGCATAAGCTGGCGGGTGTCGAAAAACACGTCAAACCCGGAGAGATTGGCTGTCCCCAGAGAGGCGTTGTCCATGCCAATGGCCCAGGCGCCGTTATTACTGGCGGAGACCAGAAAGGGCAGGTTGCGGTGTACGGAGAAGTCGGCGAGATATATGAGCCCGTCATGATAATATCGTTTTATGGTGGAGTTGCCGAAAAACGCGCCGGCCCCCGTGAACACGTGGCGGCGCTCGTCTCCCCTGTTTCTTATGTTGAACTCGATCCGGAGCACGCGGGAGTCCGGCGGAAGGATATAATCAACGTAAAGATCAAGACCCAGCGGCCTGGTGTAATGCTTGGGAATGTTAAGATCGTTGTACATCATCTTGAAAAGCTCGAGCTCAACGATCCAGAAGAAGTCGTCTGTTCCGTGGACCCTGATCACCGCGGCCTCGCCGTCCGAACCGTCGCTTTTGATCTCGACCCGTTTCCCCCGGAACGCTCTTACGCCGCTGGCAAGAAAATCATCCTTGTTAACCTCGCCTATGAAAAGACCCAGCTCTTCGAACTGCTCGGAGCAGGCCTGCTCGCTGCCTTCCATGGCCACCGCATCAATCAGGATGCCGCCGTAATAGTAGTAGGTGTTGACCTGGTCGAGACCCTGGACCACGAACGCCGCCCGGTTGTTTTGAAGGTAGTAATCGCCCTGTCGGCCCAAGGCGTCAGGACCGCTTAGCGCCACTCCGGGAGTTTTTATCTTTCCTGCCCGCGCCTTCCCAAGCCCCGGGCAGGCTTCAGGAAAGGACGAGCTGGAAACGGTGGCGGGAGAGAGCTCCTTAGCCCCCGCAGAAAAAGAAAAACCCATCAGCAGGACCAGAAAAAACGAACCAAACCTGTTCATGACATAAAACCTCCCAAGCACCGTACATAGCGGGTAAAGTTAGATTATACGGCAAGTCTTAAGAAACGGCAATTACCCGGCCGCGGATGGATGGCAGGCCATCAAAGGTCCCTTTTTCTTTTGGTTCTACGTATTTTAGTGTGGGTGGATAAGCAAAGATGCGTTTATCGCTTTTAGGGCTTCCAGCGGGGAATAGGGAAAAGGCCGGAACTGGCCCGGCCCCTCCCCGCTGTATAGCCACCGGCCTCGGCGCTCGGGTCGCACGCCTGCGTTGCCCTATCCTCCGGGCCAGCATGGGTACAATATCAGAGAAGAAGCCCAAAGGCAACCTCCCCGCTGGTAGCCGAGAATGCAAAAACGCAAAACAACCTTTATAATCAGCACGATAGGTCCAATGTCGTTAGTAGACATTCTCCAGTTACCCACACTTAAATACGTTGATCCTCTCTTTTTGAAGCGGCTTTTGCAAAATCCCGAGTTCTTGTGATGAGAACGAGCGGGAGCTCGCGCTGATCGAGACCGGGAGGTCTCTCCCACCATTCGGTCAACCAAGAAGCTCAGTAGTTCAAAAAAGTGGGAAACTTCACTGAAAGAGCAATCCTTGCCATGTCCTTCCCGTCCTGGTATTCTTTTTAACTGCCGAGGAGTCGGACTGCCCTGCCGGTGGTAAAAGGGCCGGCTTCCCGCTTACGGGGTACGAGAGGTTTTGGGAATATAGTAGTCTATACAGCAACTCGTCTTCATTGACATGAAATTCCATATCGCACGCAAACTCTCTTCAGCACCCGGCAATGCCATGTTTTCACTCGGGAACACACAGGAGCTTCAATAAAAGCTGTTATTAAGGAGGACTGAATGGGCAAGGTCGGCCGTAATGATCCCTGTCCTTGCGGCTCGGGCAAGAAGTACAAGAAGTGTTGCCTGGAAAAGGACGAGGAGGAGGCAAGGCGCGTGCCGGCGGCGGCGGCGGATGATGATGACGAGGCGGGTGTGGATAAAGAGCTGGAGTACGCCCAAGCCTTTATGCGCCAGATGCGGAAGGATGAGAAAAAGCGGGCGTCTCCGGAGCGGAAGCGGTGGATACGGTTCTGGGAGGAGCTCGAGGAGGCCTCGGTGGATGAAAAGATCGAGAGGGCGAGCGAGTTGATCGAGAGCTATCCTGAATTTAAGGGGGAGCTGGCATTTACGCTCACGGATTTTTTACGTAAGCCTCTTCAAAAGTCGGGCAGGGCCAAAGACCTTGACAAGCTCATAAGAAGAGTAGAGGCGCTTCATCCCGAGGCCTATGCCGAGGAATCGGGGTGGATGAATTACTTACTGGCGGAGAACGCCATGCTCGAGCCGGACGGAGACTTGCTCACGCCCCTTTCGGAAATGGCCCGCGACCCGGAGCAGGGCATAGATGAGTTTATGAAAACTATCTACAGGCTCCAGTACCATGACTGCACCGATGTGCTGCGCCGGGTGTTGCTTGAAGCCTGGCCTCGTATCAAGGACTCTTCCCAGATCATGCAGTTTGCTGTTCAAGAGTTTGAAGACATGTGTTTCTGTTTGGTACTTGACAAGTACCTGGAACATGATCCGGAATTCGATCCGGAGGACCCCGCCTTTTTGGAGGAGGCCCTTCCCTATTTTGAAGAGGACACGGACAGGCTGAAGAAAGTCGTCATGCATTCAAGCGGCC
>JAWOBU010000092.1:0-7344 GCA_046484135.1 bacterium | reverse complement strand
CCACTTCCCTTATCTTTCCGGAATACGTTTCTTTTACCTGTTCAACCACCGATCTGTCCTCCTTTTTTCCGCTCTTAACCCGGGGGCCTTACGCCGGGGTCTTACGCTTTTCACTGCCGTACCACTCCTCCGAGTACCAGTAACGAAGACCGGTCTCCAGAAACCGGAGAAGTTCCCTCCGGTCGTCGCTGAAGCGGTGGATCCACTGGTACTTGTCGCCCTGGGAAGTGGACCCTTCTTCATAGGTCTCTCCCAGAATCTCCACCTCGGTGCCGTCGAATCGTTTTTTCTTAATGGTTGGCTCCGCCATGCAAAAACCTCCTTTCAGTAGCTGAAACTCTATATACACCTCTGCCCCGGTCTGAACAGACCCGAGACCTTATTCTGCCTATCTCTCGTATTGCGTGATTACCCTTACCAATCTTACTTCAGTACCTGCAAATAAAATCGAACTAAACTGCCCAGGCGCGGAATTGTTTACGAATTATATCACAACTTACCGGACCAGAGCAATAGAATAAAAGACGCTTCTCGGCAAAAGAACCCAAAGCCCGCGCAGGGGGCTTTTGGCGAACAAAAGCACTCTAAGTCAAAACAGTTTAACTTTAGAGACTTAGAATACAGGAATGCCTGTTTTTATTGTCCCAAAGTGAGATTAAAGCTAAATTAAATTAAAATTAAATCTTTTTAAGCCCGTGAAAACAAGCTGTTTGCCGAAAACCGAAAGGAAAAATCCGCGAAAAATGTACGTGGACTTTAAAGAACCATGAATGATATGAGGACTTCCTTATACTTTTATTTGCCGGGCTCCCAGCCCTGCTTTATTTTTTCCAGGATGCGGCCCGTGGCCGCCACTGCCGGGCTGTCTGCGGGAAGGTCTATGAAGGGCTTTAAGTCAAGGTCGTAGTCCACCACGCTTTCATCCTCCGGCACCATCCCCAGAAGAGGCACCGGCAGTTTCCGGACCTCTTCCTCCAACCGGGAGTCGAGCTTTTCCGCCCGGCTCATTACCGCGTACTTTTTCACAACCGGCAGTTGCAGCTCCGCCACCAAATCGAAAAGCCCCTTGATGGTCCGCACTCCCTTCATGGAAGGGTCGGTAACCATGATCAGCACGTCTATCCTGCCCGCGGTCCGGCGGGACAGATGCTCCATGCCCGCCTCGTTGTCTATGACCACGTAGCTGTAGTTGCCCACCAGCCGCTCCAGCACGTCGCGGAGGATGGAGTTGGCGGAGCAGTAACAGCCCGGCCCCTCCGGCCTGCCCATGGCCAGAAAGTCTATCCCCTTGGTCTCCGCCAGCGCCTGGTTCAGGCGCAGCTCCAGGAACGCGGCCTTTGTCATGCCCTGCGGAATGGTGAGCTTCTTGCCGTGGAATTCCTCCAACACCTGCCCCACCGTCTGATCGGGTGTGATGCCGATGGCCGGCCCCAGGTTGGAGTTGGGGTCAGCGTCCACCGCCAGGATCGGGGTATCTCCTGCTTCCGACAGTCCCTTTATAAGAAGAGAAGCCAGCGTGGTCTTGCCAGTGCCCCCCTTGCCGCATACCGCTATCACCGTGCCCAATTTTTAAACCTCCATGCTCTTATATTAACACATAACATATCAGAGCTTTTGCGGCAGCGCATCTACGAACAGACGTCCGTCTTTTTTTTGTCGCCTTTAAAGTAGAGCGACCCTACCGGGCAGACCTCTACGCATTCAAGACATCCGGTGCAGGCTTCCTGGTCCGCGAGCGGCTCTCCGTCAAAGGTCCCGACAACCGTTTGGAGCCCGCGTTTTACAAAGTCCAGCACCCGGCAGTTTTCCACGTGGTTGCACACGTACACGCACCTTCCGCAGAGGATGCAGTGGTTGGGGTTGAGACCGAAGTCTTCCCTGCTGTCGTCAATCTCCCGGTCGGGCTCGAGCTTTACCATGCGCTTTGACTTCAATGGCACTTTGCGTTTTTTGGCGATCTCCTGGAGGGCGCAGTTCTTATTGGCGGGGCAGTCCTTGCAGTCCAGCCGGTGGTTGGACATGAGAAGCTCGAACCCGGTGCGCACCAGCCGGTCTATGCTTTCGCTCCGGGTGGTTATTTTCATGCCTTCTTCAACAGGCAGTTTGCAGGAGGGCACCGGCCCGGGTTTGCCTTCCACCTCGACCATGCACAGCCGGCAGGAGCCGGGCTCGTACTCGATCTTACGGCAGGCGCACAGATGCGGTATAAAGAAGCCGTTGTCGAGGGCCGCCCATAAGACAGCCTTTCCCTCCTCGGCCTCTACTTCCCGGCCGTCTATCGTAATCTTTACTTTACTCATCCTTATCTGACTCCGGTTTTTGCGGCTCCTCTTTCTGAGACTGCGGCTTCTGCGACTCCGGCCGCGGCTCCGAGGGAGGCACTTCGCTTATAGGAGAAATCTTCACCACTGCGTCGTACTCGGGCGGACATGCGCCCATGCAGGAGTCGCACTTTATGCACAGCTCCTGGTCCACCACTTTGATCCGCTTGGAGTTGGCGAAGATGGCCTCGGAGGGACAGCTTCCCACGCAGGCGTCGCACGAGCGCACGCAACGGGTAGGTTCTATGTAATAAGCGGTCAGCGGCTTGCACACCTTGGCCCGGCACTTCTTTTCTTTTATGTGCTCCTCGTACTCCTCCCGGAAGTAGCGCAGGGTGGTAAGCACCGGGCCGGGAGCTGTCTTTCCCAGGTTGCAAAGCGAGCCTGCCTTGATGTCCTCGGCCAGGCTCTCCAGAAGGTCCAGGTCCTCCATCGCCCCTTCACCGTTTATGATCCGGTCCAGAATCTCCAGCATCTGCTTGGTCCCGATCCGGCAGAAGGTGCACTTGCCGCACGATTCGAGCTGGGTGAACTCGAGGAAGAACCGGGCGGTGTCCACCATGCAGTTGTCCTCGTCCAGGACCACCATGCCGCCGGAACCCATGATGACACCCGCGTCGGTAAGGCTCTGGAAGTCCACCGGCGTGTCCAGCATGGACTCGGGAAGGCAGCCGCCCGAAGGGCCGCCGATCTGGACGGCCTTGAACTTCTTCTTGTGGGGTGTGCCGCCGCCGATGTCGAAGATGATCTGACGGAGCGTCAACCCCATGGGGACCTCGATCAGGCCGGAGTTGGCCACCTTGCCGGCCAGGGCGAAAACAGCCGTGCCCGTGCTCTCTTCCGTGCCTACGTTAGCGAACCACTCCGGGCCGTTTGTAAAGATCATAGGCACATAGGCCAGGGTCTTGACGTTGTTGACCGCGGTAGGTTTTCCGAACACGCCTTTCTGCGCAGGATAGGGGGGACGCGGATATGGCATGCCCCGCTTTCCTTCCACCGACGAGATGAGAGCGGTCTCTTCCCCGCATACAAAGGCGCCCGCGCCTATGGCTATGTCTATGTCAAAGCCGAAGCCGGAGCCCAGGATGTCGCTTCCCAGAAGCCCGTGCTCCCGCGCCTGGATGATGGCATTGCCGATCCTCTGCACCGCCAGCGGGTACTCGGCCCGCACATAGATGAAGCCCTGTTTCGCGCCCGTTACCAGCGCGCCGATAATCATCCCCTCCAGCACGGCATGCGGGTCTGACTCGAGCACGGTCCGGTCCATGAAAGCGCCCGGGTCCCCCTCGTCTGCGTTGCAGATAAGATACCGCTCGGTCTCCTCCTGGCTTACCAGTATCTCCCACTTTCTGCCGGCGGGAAACCCGGCCCCCCCGCGGCCTCGGAGGCCCGAGTCCTTGAGCATCGTCAATGCTTCGTCCCGGCTTTTCTCCATGGCGTAGACAAGGCCCTGGTAGGCCCCGTTTGCCAGGGAGTCGTTTATATCGTCGGGGTTTATAATGCCGCAACGCCGGAGCAGCCGTCGCTCTTCCATTCCGTAGCGGGGCAGGTCCGCCATACGTGGAAACATTTCATTTTCTTCCAGCGCGCCCAGGAACACGTCAAAGTAGGGGTCCTCCTCCATGAAGTACTTCTGCACCAGGTTTCGGACCACCATCTCGCTCAAATGGTGATAGACCATGGAAGGATAGCCGGGCCGCTTCACCACTGCCATGGGCTCGGCATAGCAATGGCCCATGCAACCGACCTCGAGTACCGGGACCTCGAGGCCGCGCTCCTCGAAGTTGTTTATAAAAGACTGCTTGGCGTCCAGGGCCCCGGCGGATCTGCCGCAGGTCGCGCATCCCACCAGCACGTAGGAGGACTGGTCGTTCCGGACGGCCTCCCATTTTTCGCGGGCTTTCCCGGCCAGCTCTTCATACGTCTTGCGGGCCTTTGCCGGGTCGAGTTCAGGGCTCATGAGACCTGCTCCTGGCTTTCGTCCCCGGAGGCCTGTTCCTTGGCTGCCTGTCTTTCCTGTTGTTCCTTTTGCATCTTGTGCTGGAGGAGGATGCCGTCCACCTTGGTGGGAGACATGTCCCCTACTACCTCGCCGTCCACTATGCAAACCGGCGCCAGGACACAAGCGCCCACGCAGGCGACCCTTTCGATGCTGTACTCGCCGTCAGGGGTCCGCTCGCCTTCCTCGATCTCGAGCCGCCGCTCCCACTGGTCCAGGATGAGCCCTCCCTGCTTGATGTGGCAGGCTGTGCCCATGCACACCTTGATGTGGCACTTGCCGGGCGGTGTAAACCGGAACTGGTTGTAAAAGGTGGCCACCCCGTACACGTTGGCGGGTGAGAGGTTGAAGCGGTCAGCGATCTCTCGCATCCCTTGTTTGGGCAGGAATCCGAACTCGTCCTGGATTTCCTGGAGAACGGATATGAGGTTCCGGTAGCCGGAAGGCTCGCGGTCAAGTATATACCTTACACCCTCCAGGACCTCCTGTTCCTCCTCGACTTCGCTTACTTCTTCAGTCATGTCAAACTTCCCTCGCGGCTTGTCCGCCGCTTTCCTGATCTACTGCTTGTATATTATTTTGCCTCTCATAAGGCGTGAAGTCAAAAATTAAAAAAAGTTAACTTTTCTCTTTATTATTAAGATCAAATGTCCTCTGTTTGGTTACAAAATTTCTTTATGAATATTCAATCTTCTTTCTTAACTTGCTTGCCGTCTTGATCATAATGCCGACTCCACGGTTTCGATTTCGGGGGGCGGCTCATACTTTCTGAAGTTCTCCGGCCTGGTCCAGCCTTCCCATTTTTCCCAGCCGCTGCCTTGCCTGAGGAGCCGGAGCAGTTCTGCCAGGTCCTCCGGCGCCTCTTTCCTGTACCTTTTGAGGTCATCAATTGCCTCTTGTTTTTCAGACAGCCCTGCAAAAGGGTCGAGGAGCGTACAGCGGGCTCGAATGGTCCCTGCCACTCCTGCATGGAGCTCGAGGTTTTTAAGATAGATGCGGGCGGGGAAGAGTACCTGATCGTCGAACACCTTTTTGGACTCCTTCGGCACCAGCTTCCGGGCTTGTCGAGCCAGAGAGAGGGACCTTTCAGCTTCATTAAGTGCGGGGTCGAGGTAAGAATAATCCCGGCAGTAAGGCGCATAATAGCGCACCAGCTCGATGTATATCTTGGTCTTCATGGTGAGGTCTGCGAATCCTCCAGCCAAATCATGGGCCCGGTGCAGGGCTTTCAGGCTCTTCACGGTCAAGGGGGCGGCGTCCTTGCCGAAGTACCTTCCGGTCCACTGTTGGTAATAACTTTGGGGCTCGAACGCTTCCGGGTCCCAGGCGGCGCGGGCGCAGGCCTCCAGGTTCAGGATGAAGTGCTTGAAGTCCTGGCCGTTTACAAAGATGTACTCGTTCAGTCCGCGCTGATACGCTTCCAGCACCGATTTCTTGATCCTTGCCGGGTAGGGGTCCTGCATAACGTGGTTCTTCCAGTAACCCGCGTGGATGTAAATACCGAAATCATGGCCCCGCCGCTCTTCCGGCCAGGAAGGATACCTGCCGTAACCGTCGTCCGACCAGACCATATCTATGTCCTTTCTCGGCCGGTAGGTCCCCTTTTCCCAGAACTCCTTGCCGTCCGACCAGAAAAGGCCCATGAGCCGGGCATCCGGGTTGTGTTCCTTGACCAGCTTGTAAAGGTCATTGATAAGCCGGGAGTGGAGCCTGCCCTTGTCAATTCCCAGCAGGGTCTCGTAGGCGCAAATGTAAGGCCAGTCCCACCAAGGGTCGCGGGGGCTGTGGTAGAAGATGTCGGCCTTTCCCGCGGGCGTCTCTTCCAGTAGGTATCTATAGGCTTCGATCCAGTCGTCGTGGTAGATGCTCAAGCATTTCTTTTCATAAGGGAGATGATGGAACTCGTACCCCAGGTAGGTTGACACCTGGACCAGCATGCCCTTTTTATGGGCGTAGTCCATGATCTTGTTCAGAAGTTCGAGGTCGGTGTGATAGCCGGGAAAGTTCTCCTTGTAGTAAGGCCACACCCAGAACTCGGTCCGGCCCATGGTGTCGAACGGGTCTATGAAGTTATAGCCCAGCCGGGCCAGGCTGTCTATCATCTCTTTCCAGGTATCGAACTCGATTACGAGCTTTCTGCCCTTGTAGTTCGCCAGCATGTCCGAGTCGTTGTCAAAGTAGCCCCGCAGCTTGAAAGCAGGAGGCTCCCGCCGCACATGGATCGGCTCTATAGTAAGCGAGTCCCTTTGCTCCGGCTCCTTGCCGGTCCAGTAGGCCAGGGGGTCTATGCCCAGAAAACGCTCGGAGAACCCGTAGGCACCGTAAAGCGTGCCGCGCTCGTCACAGCCGGCTATTACCACCAGGCCGTCCTCTGGAAAGGACTTGATAACAAAGGCCTCAGGGCCGGGCTCCGCGCTCGACACCTCTATCTTTCCTTGTTCGGAAAGCCGCCGGATCAGGGAGTGAGTGTCAACCGTCCCCACGTAAAAAAGCGCGGCCTCCTGCGGGCGAGAGCCCTCTTGGAACTCATCCGCGGAAACCACTTCCGCGGAAAAGCCATACACCTTGGCAAGGTCAGTGGCCAGCTCACGGGCGGCGTGGACCTCGCCGGAAGCGGCACCACCGCCGTACACGATAAGGGCGCTATCATATGAACCACCATAGGCAACACCCCATGCCGACATCAGAACAAAACCCGTTATCAGGCATACCAGTCTGTAAAAAGAACGTGCGTTCATGTCCGAATCCCCCTTCTCCTGATATAGTCCGGTTCGATCCATCATCATAAATATCACCCTCCCTCCTTTTTCACAACAACTATCACCTTTGCCTTGACAAACCCTTTCCGCCGAGCTAGATTTATAACTGTTCAAATAAACGCGTAGAGAGTTCAGAGGGAAAAGGTCAACAGAGGGCCGATTGGCAAGCCCCGCAAAGAAAAGGAGGAGAATTTTATGAGAGTTAGAAGATTAATTTCGGTTACGGCAATGGCGGTGCTCTTGATATGTTGTCTAAGCGTGCCGG
>JAWOBU010000068.1:0-12451 GCA_046484135.1 bacterium | reverse complement strand
CTCACCGATCTGAACCATATCACCTACCTGTATAGAGTTATCAAAGAGAAGAATGATCCCGCTCACAAAATTATTGACAATATTCTGGAGGCCAAAGCCGATCCCAACTCCAAGGGCACCAGCGACAAATGCAAGGTTCCTCGCGGGGGTTTTCGATCCCGGCTTCTTCATAGGCCCGGGTCGAGCACTTGTCAGTGGTTACGAAGTGGTCTCCCTGCCACTCGTTAAAGGTGGACTCGTACCCGTTGGACAGGGCGAGCTGAAGTCCCTTTACCGACACCAGGTTCTTCTTGCCCATGTCGCGGGCTATCTCGGGCGTGGTAACGATGGCGCAGGCGGCGCCGTCCGACACGCCGCAGCAGTCGTAGAGCCCGAGCGGGTCCGCCACAATGGGCGCGGCCTTGACCTGGTCCACGCTGATCTCGCGCCGGAGGTGGGCCTTGGGGTTTAACGTCCCGTTCTTGTGGCTTTTGGCTGACACGTGGGCGAGCGCGTCTTTGAGGTCGTCGCGGTTGATGTTGTGCCTGGCGCGGTAGGCGGAGGCGAGCTGGGCGAAACTCCCGGGCGCGGTAATGTTCGGCATCTGGAGGAACCGGTTGGGTCCGGCGTTCGCGCCCTGCTCGGGCAATCCGCCGTAGCCGGTGTCCTTTAGCTTCTCGACACCTAAAGCCAGGCACATGTCATACGCTCCTGAGGCCACCGCATAGCAGGCGCCGCGGAAGGCCTCGGTGCCGGTGGCGCAGAAGTTTTCGACCCGCGTTACCGGTATGTTGGGAAGCCGCAGGGTCATGGACAGCGGCAGCGCGGACAGCCCCACGTTTACCTGGGCAAGGGCGGACCCGAGCCAGGCCGCCTGGAGCGCGTTCTTTTCCACACCCGCGTCCTCGAGACATTCGATAAAAGCCTCGACCATCAGGTCTTCGGCGGACATGTCCCAGCGCTCCCCGAACTTCGAGCAGCCCATCCCCAGAATCGCAACCTTGTCTTTTATCCCTGTCGCCATGATTCAGCCTCCTTGTCCGCCCGACTCCGGGGAAAACTCCGGAGCGGCCTTCCAGAAATAGCCGGTGAAACCACGCTGAGCGTCATAGTACTTCCGCCGGAACTGCATCTTTACCGGCACGCCCACCTCGACGTCCGCGAGCGAGCAGTCAGTGAAGTCCATCATCATCCTGCCGCCGTTCGTGAACTGGACCAGGCCGTAGATGGCGGGCGGGTCCACCGACACCGCCAGCATATCCCCGGTATAGGTGAGTATGGTTGCGGGCTGGTCCGCGAACTCGTATTCCTCCTGGCTGTCCACCGCTCCGCAGTCTGGGTTCACGCACACCCTTTCCGAGGGTATCTGGGGGGTTCCGCACTTGGTGCATTTTCCTCCCACGAACCCGAGTATGAGGTTTCGCTTTCTCCACAACGCGGAGAGCGCGGTCTGTTTGGGCGACTCCGCCCGGATGCCCATCTCGGTTTCAATGAGCTCGTTGAACTTCAGGAACTTGGCGTAGTTCTGCTCCTCCTTGCGGCGGGCGAGGCTTCCGGAGACGCCCATGCGGGACGGCAGCTCTTTTATTTTGTCGGTAACCTGGAACAGCAGCGCGTCCGATCCCTGGCCGAAGCCGGCCACCACGATCTTGTCGCCGGGATTGGCCTGTTCGAGCTCGCGCACGAAAAGGATGAAGGGATGGGCGACCCCGCACTCGCCGGCCTCCGCGTGCATGTTGGACGCCACCTGCTCGGGGGACGCCCCCAGCTTCTTGGCCACACCGCCGTGGGCGCGGCCCATAAAGCACGGGTAACAGAGCTTTGCTACCTCGTTTATTTTCGTGCCCGTCTTCTCGAGGAGCCCGCCGATGGACTCGGCGTAAATTTTCATATAGCCCTCGTCCCGGATCCAGCGCTCTTCCCAGTTGTAATCGTACTTCTCGTCCCTGCCCCGGTAATGGTCCACAAAGTCGTAGCTGACCGAGTTCGAACCTATAAACTCGGCGATCACGTTGTCACAGCCCAGAAGCAGCGAGCCGGCGCCGTCGCCGAACCACATCTCGTGGAACCAGGCCGCCTTGGTGCGGCGCTGGTCCGACGCGGTCACCAGGAAGTTCTTGCTCTTTGTTCCCTGCGCCGCCTTGAGTGCCGCCACCAGTGCTGAGGTCCCCGCTTTCTGGGCGGAGGAGAAGTCCGCGCAGGTAACCTTTTCATCCAGGTTCAGCGCGGTGGCCAGGACGCCTGCATTGGACCGATCGGCAAAAGGCACGCTGGTGGATGCCAGGTAGACCCCCTCGATCTTGGACTTGTCCATGCCGGTAAGGCAGTCGCGGCTTGAGGCCACCGCCATGGTCATGGCGTCCTCGTCCCAGTTGCACATGGTGCGCTCTCCTTTGGCCGCGGTCATAAGCGCCGGAGCCAGGAAGCCGACAGTGTTGAAAATGGCCATCCGGTTCAAGCGCAGGCGGGGAAGATACGCCCCGTACGATACGATCCCTGCCATCTCTTGTTCTCCTTTCCCGGCCGGAGCGGGCCGGTCGTCAAGATATTCGTTAGTTCCATTAAGTGCTTTCCGGCGATCTTAGTGTGAATATTACTCGTGCAATTGGATCCTGTCGCGACTAAAGTCGCTCGCACTTTTTTAATCTGATCGCGACTGAACTCGCCCGCCCGAGATGAGGGTTTTCAGCTCTCGGCGCCCTGATACAGCTCGTACTCGAGCTTGCGCCAGGAGACCCACTTGCTGGCGCCGCCGTACATAAAAGATGCCACCAGGCTGACTATGTCCTGCCGGTACTTGCCCTTGGTCCGCACGTCGTACAGACTCAGGGAGACGAACATGGGCACGATACTGCGTGCCACCAGGCTGGTGTCATAGGACTTGGCCAGCCCGGCCTCGATGTACATGTCCAACGCCCGGCGGGTTACGTCCACGAACTTCTCGAAGATGCGGTCGAACTCCTTCTGGAACTCGGGGTCCCGGCCCAGGGTCTCCCGCCGGATGATGTGCAACAGCGCGTTGTGACGGCGGCCCTCCTCCAGAAGTCGGATGATGGGCCCCCGGAACAGCTCGTACTCGGCGTGGACCCCCTTCTTCTTCAACAGCTCGACGTTCTCCCGGGCGATCTCGTCCACTATCTTCTCCAGGGTGGACGCGATCTTGTTGATGATGGCTATGTAGATGTCGCGCTTGCTCCGGAAGTTGCTGTAAAAGGCCCCGGTGGTGACCCCCGCCCGGGACGCCATGTCGCGTACCGAGGTCCCCCGGTATCCCTTCCGGGCGAAGAGCTCCATGGCCGCGGATATGAGCTCCTCCCGCGTCTCCGCTTTGCCCCGCCGGTTCCGGTGCGACGACCGGTTCGACTTTACCTCTCTGGCTTTACTTTTCGGCACTATAAACTGCTCCTTCCATTGTTACTGCCAATAACAACCGTTATTGAAATAACACGGGGGAGGCGCGATTGTCAAGGCGTTTTTAACGGTAAGCTGAATACTCCACTGATAGCCGGTGGAAAGACAAACCCGGCAAGAATCGCGACCACCGGTGCCCCTTAAATCTTGTTGTAAAAACCGCGGAAACCATGCTAGAATCTTTCTTTATGGAAGTCTTCTATAACTGGATTTACTCGCTGTTTCCGCTGGTGGAGAAGGGCGGCTGGGTCATGCTCCCCATCATCGGTCTTTCCATGGTGGCGCTCGCCATCTTCCTGGAAAGAGTTTGGGTCCTCCTGGTCCGGTCGAACCGGATCATTTCCAGGCCGCTGGTTAACACGGTGTCCTCGCTTCTGGAGAAAGGCGAGGTGGAAGAGGCGGTGGTTGCCTGCCGCAAGAACAACTCCATGATCTCGCGTGTTATTTACCGGGGCCTTTCCATGCCGGGCGCTCCTCGTGCCGAAATCCGTGAGGCCATGGAGGAGGAAGGCCGCCGGGAGAGCCGCGAGCTGGAGCGTTACCTGGGCATCCTTGCGGCCATTGCCGGCGTGAGCCCGCTTCTTGGCCTTTTGGGCACGGTGCTCGGCATGATAGACGTTTTCCAGGAGATATCGCAGGAGCATATCGGCCAGTACGAGCACCTGGCGGGCGGCATCTACAAGGCGCTTTACACTACTGCCGCGGGCCTGTCCGTGGCCATCCCCACCTATCTTGTCTACCGGGGCTTTGCCGGTCTTGCCGACAAAAAGGTCCGGGAGATGGAGGACACCGCGGTGGACGTGCTCCGGCATCTTTTCCGGTCGGGCCGGACAGGCGCTTCGGAGGAAGAGCAACAAGACATTGGAGATAATTTGAAATCCGGCCGGGAGAACGAAAGCGGACCCACACCATGATCTTCAGAAGAAGGCAAAGAGAAGACCCCCGGCTGGAGATGACCTCGCTGGTGGATATCCTGTTTCTGCTTATCATCTTCTTTACCGTGACCACGACTTTCGCGCCCTCCGCGGGAATAGACGTGAACCTGCCCCAGGCATCAGCAGAGCGGCCCATCGAAAAGACGAAAAAGCTCAACGTGGTGGTGGACAAACAAAGCAAGACCTACGTGGAAGGAGAACAGGTGAGCGACCGGAAGCTCCGCCGGCGCTTCCAGTCTCTTGCCGACTCCGGCGAGGACCTCCTGGTCATCATCCAGGCGGACAAGTACACCCCCCACGGAAGCGTGGTCGCGGTCATGGACATGGCCCAGGCAACGGGCATATCAAGACTCGCCATCGCCATCGAGAAAAAAGACGAAACCGAACCTCAAACCATGCCGCCCCCTCCGAAAGAAAAACCAGAAAACAAGTCGGAAAAAGAAAAGAACTCACCGGAAAACGACAGTAAATGACCGGGAAGCCGGCCTCCCCGAAAACATGAAAACTTTCTCCCGCCGCCGGGGAGAAGACTCAGAGCTTTACATTCATATCATGCTGCTGATTCTTTCCCGCCAAACCTAGGACTTTGTCTGTGCAAAAAAAGGTGGCCCTTCTCTGGTTCTCTGTTTTTCCCGCCGGCGGGAAAAAGAGGATTGATGTTAATTTTCAATGTGTTATAAGCCGGGTCTTCCGCTGCCTCAAAGTCATGCTGCGCCTTTTTAGCAGGCGGAAGCGCCGGTGGTTCCAAGCCCCTTTTCTTGAAAGACTCTGAGCGTCCTCCGCGGATTTTTCTATCATAACCGCGGGTTATTTGTAAGGCCTTTCTTTCCGGCCGTTACTTCAGCCCCTTTTTCCGGATGTTTTCTTACCCTGAATCCTCTCTTTTTCTCATTGCCGGGAAGATTCCCGGAATTCAGACCGGGCACTTCTCCGGGCTTTTTCTGTAACTTTCTGAAAACAAAGCTGAAAAAATTTTTCTCCTGCTGGTACGACTTTTGATATCTATTAAAAGCAAGTTTCAACGGTGCTTTCGGGCAAGGGGAAAAAACAAAGAAAGCCTGGAACAAAGAAGGAGGAGCACAGATTGATATTCGACCCGGGTCATAAAGTTTTTAGAGGTTACGTTGCTCCAAACCTAAGCCAAGCCGATTTCGCGAAAAGGAGGTGATAGACATGGAAAAAAACAATTCCTCTTAAGAAGGTTTAAAGGATAAAAAGAAAAGTTGACCAAGAAAATAACAAACAAAAACTCAGAAGAAGGAGACAAGAAATGAGACAGAAAGCAACATTGATATTTTTAAGCGTAATGATGGTTTTCGGTATGATCGCGGCGGGCTGCAAAGGAGACATGACATTTCAGGACCTCAAGACGATAATGGGGACTTGGGACGCGGCCAACGCAGAGAGGATCACCCTTAACGGAGATACCATTGGCCCGCCTGATTTAACCATGGTGGCCAAGGACGTGGATGGCAACCAGACCGAAGACTTGGTTTTTGGAGGAGAGACCGGCTGGCTGTGGGGAGCCACCAACAGTTCCTTTACCGGCATATCTTCTTCAGGCAACTATATAGAATTACGGGGCGCCTCGGATTCACCCGTGTGCCCGGACCAGTTGATAGACGCGGGAAGCAACTCCGCCGCGGCTATAGGTGATTATGATAACGATAATAACTGGGAGTTGGTAATAGGCAATGCCGCAGGGGAAGTTTTCTACGGCGATGTGGTTTCCTATAACCCTGTTGAATTGCACATGACCTATGCCCAGGATGTAAATGACGGCCAGACCATCATGGTCCCCGGCGGTTACGCCGCGCCCGCCACCGGCGACGTGGTAGGCGATGAGCTCATGGACCTGGTTGTGGGAGCAGGAGATGGCAGGCTATACGTTTACGAAAACGTGGGGACCTCTGATTGGCCCCGGGTCACCTACTGGGGCGAGCTGAGCGTGGACGTGGGCGAGCGTGCGGCTCCCGTGTTGAAAGATTTGGATGGAGACGGTGAGCTCGAGCTCATCATCGGCAACGCCGCAGGAGAAATCTTTGCCTGCGACGGCATCGAGACCGCCTGTACCAACCTCGGCCAGTACGTGGAAAAGAACGCCAACCCCACAGTGGCCGACTTTAATCACGACGGCCTCTGGGACCTGGCCATCGCTTCCGGCAACGGCAAGGCATGGCTGGTACCGAGTGTAAGCGAGGAATGAAAGACCTTCCCATCCTGATCTGACAACTTGCGTCATCCACCTACCGGGCCGGTCATGAAAATGGCCGGCCCGAACTTTTATAGCAGGTTATGGGGCGGTTTTTATTTGGGCCGGCCGTGTTTTTATGATACGTTTGATACAAAGACGCGGTCTTTTTATAGGGGCTTGATTTTATTCGATAGTCAGGAGGAGCGCTAATGGCTGAAGACTGTCTTTTTTGTAAGATTGTTGCGGGGGACATCCCCTCGGAGCGGGTTTACGAGGACAAGCATTGCATAGCCTTCAAGGACATCAATCCCCAGGCACCGCTCCATCTACTCATTATACCCCGTCGGCACATAGCCGGTGTCAACGAGGTGTCCGAGGACCACAAGGAGCTCATGGGTCATCTTATCTACACGGCCGGCCAGGTGGCAAAGGACCAGGGCGTTTCCGACAGCGGCTACCGGCTGGTGGTGAACACCAACCGGGACGCCCGGCAGGACGTGTTCCACCTCCACGTGCACCTGCTCGGAAAGCGGCTTTTGGGCTGGCCGCCGGGATAAAAAAAGCCCGGCCCGCCCGCTTTCTTGATATGGGAACTCACTGCTATCCGGTTAATCATCGTGGCCGGGATTTGAACCCGTAGAGGTTTAAAAAGAAAAGTTTGACAAAAGAAAAAGGGGAAATTAGCGGCGGGGACTGCCTGCACTAAAGAGCAGCAATCCTTGCTGTCTGTTTTCAGAGTAGACGTCCCCTTTAGGATTTTTCTCTGATATTGGCTCCATGCCGACCCGGAGGACAGGGTAACTTAAGGCGTGCGACCCGAGCGCCGAGGCCGGTGGTTTTGCAGCGTGGAGGGGCCGGGCCGGTTCCTGCCTTCTACTTTTTCCCCGCCTGTCTGCCCTGTCTGCGTGCCTGTCTGCGTGCGGAACGCACAGGCAGGCGACACGCACAGGCAGGCGTGCCCCGCACAGTCCGGCTGGAAGCCCTGAAAGCGATAAACGCATTTTTTTCTGTCCACCCACACAACAAGTTATGTGGGCCGTCTTCCGGAAAGGAAACGTATGCTGACACCAAAGCCCGGCATTCATGAACGCGGCGGCTGTTTACGCGTTTTTCGCGGCTTACGCCGCTCGCACGCATCACCTTATTTTTATAGAAAGCTGTAAACTTTTCCCGCCGCTTAAAAAAACAAAAAAATGCGGAAAAAGCCGAACCGGAGTCTTACTCCGCCTTTTCCGGCGGGTACTTCCAGATGGTTTTTCTTATGGTTTGTGCTTTTTCGCGGGCGTAGGCTGCGTCTTGGGGGAGCTTCAGCTTTTCCTTGGCTTCGGCGAGTCCTTCCCAGGCGGGGGCGTACATCATGTCGCGATTGAGACATATGGTGAACTCGTCTCCCGCCTGCTCGTAAAGTCCCTTTTCCAGGTACTCGAGGCCGAGCTGATAATGCCGCTCGATGTTTTCGATCTCGCGGGCCAGCTCGACGGACACTAACTGCTCCTGCTTCATGGTGATGATGGAGCAGGGCATGACCCGGGTGATCTTTTCGGTGGTGCTTCCCATGACGAGCCGTGCGAGCCCGGTCTTGCCGGTGCTTCCCATGACCGCCAGGTCGGCGCCCGTGTCGCGAATGGCGGCCAGTATCTGCTCGGGTGGCTCTCCGTCCCAGACCTCCTTTCTCCACCGGATGTTATGGAAATCAAACCGCTGCAGGAACTTCTCCATGTTTTCCTTCTGGAGACGAAACCAGTCTTCGTGGGCCTTCAGGTTGGCAGCGTCGGAAAGACGCCACACATACTTAAAGTGCTGGATCACGTGAAGCACGACAAGCTCGGCGTAAAACTCCCGCGCAAGATAGACGGCGTTTTTCAAAGCGCGCGCAGACGTGTCCGAGAAGTCCACCGGGCAGAGTATGGTGGTTATCCGGGCGGGAGAGTTCTTCTTGACCACCCACACCGGCTTCTCGCAGGTCCGGATCAGCTTGCCCGCGGTGGTACCCAGCTTATGGCGTGCGTCCTCCGGTTTCTCGCCGTTGCCGACAACTACCAGGTTGGCGTTCTCTTCAGAAGCCGCCCTGCAAATCTCTTCCAGCGGGTTCCCTTCCACAAGCTCGGTGCGCACCGACTTTACATCATGCTCCTCGATCTCATTGCGATACTCGGCAAGCCGGGCCTCGGAAGCCTCCTTCAGGTGGGAGCGCTCGACCGGAAAATCGCCCAGGTCCTCGCTCACATGATATAAGACCAGCTCGGAACCAAAAGCCCGAGCAAGTACCGCAGCCATCTGAAACGCCCGGCGGGAGGACTCATCAAAATCAACCGCCACCAGTATCTTCTCCATTAACCTCATGTTTCTTACTGCCTCCTTCGTCTGTTTATTAAAACATGTTAACCTCTATGAGCTTTGTCAAGCGACACACAAGCTATACAACCTTACTCCGGCATTCCTTCCAGGTGCTCGACGTTCTTCCACGCCTCGGGCATCTCGGGCGTGTCCGCAGGAGTGAGGTTCTTTCCGCCCGAGCCGGGCACGTACACCGGACTCCCGTGTCCCTTCTCTTTTGCCTCTTCCGCGAGATGCACTATCTCCTGGTAGGTCTTTTTAAGATCGTAGAACCCGTGCCACCACGAGTAGTCCGGTCCCATCATCATGGCCCCCATGCGGGCCCGCCTGCCTTCGTGGTGCCAGAACTCGTAGAACTTCCACTCGATCTTTTCGTCGAACACCGGCCACTCGGTCAGTATCTCCTTTTCGTAGAGCTCGTCTATTATTGCCTTGGCCGGCTTATAGTAGTTCTCATTGTAGTGCTTTACTGTCTTGTCGTATCTGGCGAGGTAGTTGTTGGTCCAGCGGGGCGAGTGGCACTCGGTGCACACGGTTACCATCTTCTCGCGGGCCTTGTCTTTGTCATAGTCCTTGTTGGGTATGGTAAGAGGCGCCTGGCTTTCCCATTTCAGCCTCTCTCCCACGTCGTGGGTTACGGCGAGCGGCCCCACCCCGGCCATGTGGCAGGCGGCGCAGGTGGGGGCGGTGAAGTCCCCCGCCGGCTCCCAGTTTTCCGGCGCGCTTTCAAAGTTCCACTCGTCGTTTTCAGCGAGGTACCTCTTGCCGTGCTTTGACTCGAAGTAGATTTCGTCCTGGGGATGGTCCGGCCCCAGGTGGCACTGGCCGCAGTTCTCCGGTTTCCTGGCCTCTGCGATGGAGAAGTGATGGGAGGTGTGGCAGATCACGCAGCTTCCGTTCGAGCCGTCGGGGTTGCGTCTTCCGCATCCTTCATTGGGCCAGTTGTTTACGGTGAGCCTTCCGTCGGAGATGTCGGAGCCGTGGCACATCCAGCATCCGGTGGACCGCTCGAGCTCGTTGGTCATGCCTCGCAAGAACGGGTCTTTCAGCTCTTGGGTCTGGATATCATACGACCTTGCGTGCTTGCTCTTTGCAAACTCCTCCTCCTCTTGGGGGTGGCAATGGCCGCAGTCCGCGGGGGTCACCACCGGCGTAATCTTCACGTCCTTGTACTTCTCCGTGCCGGGACAGTCGCGGGCGTCCTTGTCCGAGAGGTTCGCGCCGTGGCAGTCGGCGCAGGTTACGTTGGCCCGGGCCATCACGCTCTGGGACCAGTCGTGCACCCGGCCGGGCTGCTCCTTGGCGTGGCAGGAGATGCACTCGCGCTCCATGTCAGTCAGACCGCGGTCAATCTCGACCCTATTGACAAAGTCCGGCATGGAGTGTTCTTCTTCCTGGTGGGCGGTCACGGAAAGAAGGCCGAAGCCGGCGGCCAGAAAAAGAAAGGCTACCAGCAACCATGTTAGTGTCCTCATCTCTCTCCTCCTTCCTGGCGGGCCAGGTCTCGATTATTCAGGTATTGCCGGAACCGGCCGTGAAATTCCTCGGTGTGACAATGGACGCATTTCAAATCATCCATCCTTTGATACTCGCGATGGGCCATGATGACCTTTAAAGAAAGCCCCCTGGCGGTCAGGTTCTTATGACAGCTTAAGCAGGAAGAGTCGCGGACCTTGTGGCGGGCGCTTTCTTGAAGCTCGTCCCATTCCATCCGGTGGGGGTCCGATTCCCCGAAGAAGTGAAGAAATACGTCTTTTAAGCCGTCGCGGGACTTGACCCACACCATGGAGTAAAGCTCGGTCTCGGGAGGCACGTGGCAGTCAGTGCACTCGGCCGCCACACCCGCATCATTTCTGTAGTGCGGAGAACGCATCCATCCCTGCTCGCCCACTACCCGCATTTCGTGGCAGGACATGCAGAACTCCGGGCTGGACGTGTAATGAAGCGACTCGAGCGCAACAATGCCGCCCGCGCCGGCCAGCACCGCGCCCGCCACCAGGAAGCCGAACTCCCGGCTTTTTAAAAACGAGATGATTTCAGAAAACTTTATGAAGAGCGCTCCTCCTGTCTCGTCAAATGTCCACTCTTCTTTAGCATAAAGCGGGCGGGCGAATCCGGTCGCGACCGGAATCGCCCGCACATATTAACTTATAATTGCAGCCTCCCGCAAACAGGTCACGCCATGGCCGCCTGCAGGTCTTTTTCTACATTATCTATAGGCGTTAAGTCGAACTTGTCAACCAGGACGTTCAAAACCGGCTCCGTAACAAAAGCGGGCAGGCTGGGCCCGAGCCGCATGTTCCGGACGCCGAGGTACAAAAGCGAGAGCAGGATCGCCACCGCCTTCTGCTCGTACCAGGACAGGATGAAAGAAAGCGGAAGCCCGTTCACGTCGGTGCCGAAGGCGTCCGCCAGGGCCTGGGCTATCTTGACCGCGGAGTAGGCGTCATTGCACTGGCCTATGTCCAGAAGCCGGGGAATCCCCTCGATGTCGCCGAACTCGAGCTTGTTGAACCTGTACTTGCCGCAGGCCAGGGTCAGGATCACGCAGTCGTCCGGCACCGCTTTTGCCATGTCCGTGTAATAGCTCCTGCCGCTCTTGGCCCCGTCGCAGCCGCCTATCAGAAAGAAGTGCTTTATCTTGCCGGCCTTGACCAGGTCCACTACCTTGTCCGCCACTCCAAGCACCGCGTTCCTGCCGAAGCCTACGGTTATGGACTCATCCGGCCCGTCCTCGGCAAAACCGGGTGCGGCGAGCGCCGCGTCAATAACCGGGCTGAAGTCGCGGTCGGGGATGTGGGTCACGTCCGGCCAGGCAACCACCCCGCTGGTGAAGATGCGGTCCTTGTAGCTCTCCTTGGGCTTTTGGATGCAGTTGGTGGTCATGAGGATGGCGCCGGGGAACTCGTCGAACTCTTTTTTCTGGTCCTGCCAGGCCCCGCCGTAGTTGCCGGCCAGATGCGGGTACTTCTTCAGCTCGGGGTATCCGTGGCAGGGAAGCATCTCGCCGTGAGTGTAGACGTTTATGCCTTTGCCTTCGGTCTGCTTGAGGAGCTCCTCCAGGTCCTTTAGATCATGGCCGGACACCACTATGGCCTTGCCCTTCTTAGGCGTGATCCGGACCGCGGTGGGCTCGGGATGGCCGTAAACACCGGTATTGGCCGCGTCCAGGAGCTCCATTACTTTGAGGTTCACCTCGCCGGTCCGGAGAGCATAGTTCAACAGCTCGTCAGTGGTGGGGTCCTCCCGGGTCAGGAAATCGAGAGCCTCGTAAATGAAGTCGTAAACCTGCCGGTCTTCCTGGCCCAGTATCTGGGCGTGATCAGCGTAAGCGGCAACACCCTTCAAGCCGTAAGTGATGAGCTCTTGAAGGCCGGTGATATCGTCGCCGAGGTTCTGCTTGCGCTTTTCAATGGAAATCTCTTCACCTTGTTTGACCAGTGCCGGCCGGTCTCCCGCTGGCGTCCACTGCGCCGGACCGGAAAGGTCCTCCGGCTCCTGCCCCGCCTTTTTGGCCGCGTCTTCGTAAAGAGCCCTTGCCCGGTCGCGAAGCTCAGAGGCCTTTTTGAGATACTCGACCAGCCGGTCGGGGTCG
>JAWOBU010000036.1:0-3675 GCA_046484135.1 bacterium | reverse complement strand
TACGCCCCGGAAAGTATCGAGCATCTGGCAGACGGCGCCGGCATCAGGGGCCATCTTCAAAAGAGCGTAAAGAACAAGCTCCTGGCTTGTGCACTTGTCCTCGCCGAAGCCGCGGCCATACTGCGTCACAGCAGAGACAAGGAGTATATAAACAGCCATTGGCTGGTCCCTTCCGGACTCCTGGTCTCCCTCCTGGCAGGTAAAAAGAACCATGTAATCACTGCCCATGCCGCTGACTATGACCTCCTTAGAAAGATGCCCGCCGGAGACCGCCTCATACGGCTCATGGCAAAACCCGCCCGCGCCATCGTGTGCGCAGGCTCCCGCCTCGCCGAAGGCATCGGAAAAACAGCGCCCCATGCCAAGGTATTGACCAGGCCCATGGGGGTTGATACCAGTTGTTTCGCCTTCTCCGAAGAAAAGAGAAAAAGCTGGAGAGAAACACTGGAAGTGGGTGATGAGCCTGTAGTGCTCTTCGTGGGCAAGCTGTCTGCGAAAAAGGGAGTGGATGTACTCATCCGCGCGATGTCCTTGCTCCATAAGAAAGGTGTAGTACCGAGGTTGGTAATAGCAGGCACCGGCGCGCTGGAGCACGAACTTAAATCGCTGGCGGAGAGAGAAGGCGTATTGGACAAGACCGTTTTTCTCGGCCCGGTGCCGAACGAGGAGATCGCGGGGTTATACAGCGCGGCTGACGCAATGGCCGTGCCTTCAGTGGAGGACCCGGCCGGCGAGAGCGAGGGCATGCCCGTGGTCATCCTCGAGGCATTGGCCGCGGGCAGGCCGGTGGTGGCGAGCCGCCTGTGCTCCGTCCCTCCCGAGTTGAAATCCCGGGGGGTGCTTGAAGTAAAGGACAAAGACGCTAGCGAGCTTGCGAGCTGTATTGAAGAGGCCCTGGCCGGAAATGTTAAAGTGGACCTGGAAGCCGTAAAAGAGTTCGACGTTCGCGAGGTGGCCCGCTTGTACCGCGATCTTTTGTTGGAGGGGGAGTCTTGAGAATCCTTCACGTTACTCCCTACTTCTACGGCGCCTGGGCCTACGGGGGCATTCCAAGGCTCTCTTACGAGCTGGCCCGGGCGCAGGCCGCTCTCGGCCACCAGGTCCACGCAGTAACCACCGATGCCATGGACGAAAATCACCGGCAGGATAAACCAGTGCATGTTCCCGGCCTCGAGGTCCGCGTCTATCCCAACCTGTCCAACTACATGGCCTATCATTACCAGTTTTTCTGCCCCCGCAGGCTCCGCGCCGAGCGAAAAAGGGCAGGGCACTATGACATCGTGCACGTTCACGGCCACCGGAACCTCCTCAACACCAGGATGGCGGCTTATGCCTTCCACGCCGGCGTGCCGGTGGTGCTCGAACCGAACGGGACCCTGGTCAACATTGAGCGACGGCAGTTTGCAAAGCGCGTCTACGACCTCGTGTGGGGCAGTCGCCAGGTGCGCCGCACCAGCGCTTTCGCAGCGGTCTCGAAAGCGGAAGCGAGCCAGATGGAGGCCATAGGCATCTCCCGCTCCTGCATCCGCGTACTCCCGAACGGCGTACAAATGGATTCGGACGACCAGGCCAGAAGCTTTAAAAACGAGCTCGGCATCCACGCAGATTACGTGCTCTACCTCGGCAAGATCACGCCCAGGAAAGGCATCGAGCACGCTATTACTGCTTTGTCCCGACTCAGCGACAAGAACCTGCTTCTTGTGATCGCGGGCAACGACATGGGCTATGCCGGAGAGCTCAAGAGGCTCGCAGAGGAGCTTGGTATTTCGGACCGGGTCATATTCACCGGCCTTGTTACCGGTCCGCTCAAGGCGAGCGCATATCAGGAGGCCCGTTACACCGTGTACGCGGGCAGGGACGAAATCTTCGGCCTGGTGCCGTGGGAGTCCATATTGTGCGGCACGCCGGTGATAGTGGCTGACGACAGCGGCTGCGGCGAGTGGATAAAAGAAGCACAAGCCGGCTACGTAGTGCCCTATGGCGATTCCGCCGCGATCGCAGATATAATAGAACAAGGTGACTCCGAAAAAGAGATGAACATGGTAGAGCGGGGCCAAAGTTTCTGCCGCGACCGGCTTTCCTGGAGCCGCATAGCCAAAGAGATGATAGAATATTATGAGGAGGTTCGTGGTTGGATGATGTCCTCATAGTGATGCCGGCCTATAACGAGGCCGAGGTTATAGCCGACACATTGTCCGGGCTTTTTGAGCACGGCTTTCATGTGCTGGTGGTTGACGACGGCTCTTCCGACGACACCGCCGAAAAGGCCCGCCGCGCGGGCGCGCAGGTTCTCAAGCTTGCCGCCAACCTGAACTACGGCGGGGCATTGCAGGCGGGCTTTCGGTTCGCGCTCCGGCATACCGATGTCCCTTACCTCGTGAGCTTTGACGCCGACGGTCAGCACGACCCCGCCCACGTGGACGCACTCCTGCGGCCGCTCCGGGAAGGAAAAGCCGACTACGTGATCGGCTCGCGCTATCTCGAAGACGGCGCCCGCGGCGACTCTTTCTACCGCGACCTGGGCATCCGGCTTTTCGCCAAGGCCGCTTCTCTGGCAGTTGGCCGGCGGATCACCGACCCTACTTCCGGCATGGTGGCGTTCACCAGGGAGGTCGCACAGGTTTTTATGCTCGACCTTTTCCCGCAGGACTACCCCGACGCCGACGTGATCGTCATGCTCTCCCGCATGGGGTTTGCCATCACCGAGGTCCCCGTTTCGGTCGGGAGCCGCAGGAGCGGCGCATCCATGCACACCGGACTTCTGCGGCCGCTCTATTATATAGCCAAGATGACGGTATCCATGCTCCACCTGGCCACCCGGGGCGATCTCCGGGAGAAGAGAAAGGAGGCCCGCATTGCTGCCTGAACAAAGGCCGTTCGCTGTTGCGACATCGCTGGTTCTGCTCGCCGTGATCGTATATCTCATCAGGAAGCGCAAGCTCCGGGAGGAGTACGCCCTGCTCTGGATCGCGGTCGGCGCGGTCATCCTGGTGCTGTCCGTATGGTACAGCCTGCTCGAATGGCTCACTGCACTCATCGGAGCGGTGGACCCCACCAGCACCCTGTTCATATTTTCCCTGCTCTTTCTACTTATCATGAGTCTCCACTTCTCCATTATAAACTCACGTATGAAAGACCAGATAAAAGACCTCACCCAGGAAATAGCGCTCCTTAGATACGAGAGCTCGAGCTCGCAAAAACAACAAAAAGAAAAGAACGATTAACCCGGCTCCGTAAACGAACGCGACTTCCGGCCGGGACAATTTTTGACCCCCATCCGGCCCCGCGAAAAAATGAATGCCGTCTCTTACAGCACTCTTCCATGTTTCCAATAACTTAAACATCATATGTCCCCGAGAACCTGTAAAACAGGAGGGTCAAAAACTGTATCACAGAGGGGCAATTTCGATCCCTCTTGGGGCGGATTTTGTCCCCCCTGATGGACAATTTTTGACCGGGCTTTTATACCGACAAGAAAACCGGTTCTCACGCAAAGGCGCGAAGGCGCAAAAAATTTTGTATTTATTTTTAAAGCCTTAGACATTGCAAAGCCTTTTGAAACGCAACGCCCCGGGACCGCCAGGCGCCAGCCTGGCTCTAAACGCAACCCCCCGGGACCGCCAGGCTACAGCCTGGCCGAAAATCCGCCCTCCCGGGACCGCCAGGCTCCAGCCT
>JAWOBU010000206.1:0-12081 GCA_046484135.1 bacterium | reverse complement strand
AATATGAACTGCTCATGAATATGCCGCCGCCCGCCAGGCAGGCCAGGACAATAATCGCGGCCAGCCTGCGCAGTCGCAAAAGCCTTGGAGCCCTCTCTTTTCCGAGCGCGGCTATCCTGCTGATCTTGCTTTCCGGAAGTGAAGGGTACGAACCTCTGAGCTCCACCGCCCGAAAGACCTGGAGAGACCCTCTCAGCTCGCGGGCGAGCTCCGAGCATTCCCTGCACTCGGACAGGTGGGCCTCCACTTTCCCGGCCTCTTCTTTTGCGAGCTCTCCTTCCAGAAAGGCGGGAATCATCTCGCGGTAGATATCGCAGCTCATTTTTATTGCTCCTTGTGATCCGTTTTCACTGGCGCGGCCTTAAAGTACGGCTTTAACAACCGGGCCAGCGCAAGCCGGGCGTAATAAAGCCTGGACCTTGCGGTCCCTTCCGGTATCTGCATTACCGCCGCCACCTCGGACACGGACAGCTCCTCCAGGTAACGCAAGACCAGGATGGTCCGGGTCGGGGGGTCCAGCTCGTCAATCGCGGCTTTTACTTGCGACTGCATCTCCCGATCCAGGACTATCTTTTCCCCGTCCCTGTTCTCGCCCGAGATAAGAGGCCAGTTCAAACCGCTACGGTCTAAAAACACGGTCTCGCAAACTTTCCGGTCGGTACCGGCTTTGCGGAGCGCGTCCAGGCTGGTGTTGACAGCGATCCGGTAAAGCCAGGTGGAAAACCCCGACCGGCGGCGGAACCTGCCCAAACCCTCGAACGCCTTCAGGAAAACCTCTTGCGTTAAGTCCTCCACCCAATCGGCCCGCCGGGTTATGCGGTATACGGTCCGGGCCACCACGTCCTGGTAGAGCCGGACCAGCTCGGCAAAAGCGGACTCCTCACCCGAAAGGGCCCGGCGTACTAAATCGGTATCGTCACTGATCGGCATGAGCTCATTATATCCGTTTAGACGGACGGCCCGCCAATCCGCTCGAAATTTTTCATGGTTTTTATTTCAAAGCTGTATTTGACTGGCACTGTAAATCCGTGATTAGCTGGAAAAATGACGTATTACGACGGCATATGAGCATGCCGGGAGGAAAAAGATGATAAAGAGAAGGCTTAAGTCCCTGGTTGTAATTATTGCGCTGGTCTTCTGTATCCAATGCCCGTGGCAGCGCCTTAAAAAAGGCGATCATGAAAAGGCGACCGCCAAAGCGGACGACTCACGGGCAAGCGCGGCCGATGTCCGCCGCGGTTTCCTGCACGCCTGGCAGGGCTACAAGGACCACGCCCGGGGCCACGACTCGCTTAAACCTCTGTCCAAGAGTTACAGCGACTGGTACGAAGAGCCGCTTTTGATGACCCCGGTGGACGCGCTGGACACCATGATCATCATGGGCCTCGACGATGAAGCAAAGGAAGCCAAAAAGCTCATTTTGGGCAACCTCTCATTTGACAAGGACATGAAGGTCCAGCACTTCGAGATAACCATACGGGTGCTGGGCGGTCTCATATCCGCCTACCAGTTGGACGGCGACAAGAGGCTCCTCGAGCTCGCCGTTGATCTTGCCGACCGCATGCTCCCGGTTTTCGATTCCCCCACCGGAATGCCTTATCGCTACGTAAACTTAAAGACCGGCAAAACCTCGGGACGCGTATCCAGCCCCGCCGAGATCGGCACCTGCCTTGTCGAGTACGGAGCACTGTCTAAGCTTACCGGCAACCCCGTGTACTATAAAAAGGCCAAAAAGGCAGTGACCGCTCTTTACGAGGAGCGCTCCCGGCTGGGGCTGGTCGGCACCGCCATAGACGTGGAAACCGGCTTCTGGCTGATTCGCGACGCACACGTGGGGGGCGGCATAGACAGCTATTACGAGTACCTTCTAAAGTGTTGGCATCTCTTCGGCGACCGGGATTGCAAGGCCATGTGGGAGGACAGCATAAACGCGATCAACGAACACCTTGCCGACGAGTCGAACGGCCGTTTGTGGTACGGCCACGCCGGCATGAGCACCGGCATCAGGACCGGTACCGTGTTCGGCGCCCTGTACGCCTTCTTCCCGGGCGTTTTAGCGTTAGACGGAGACCTGGAGCGGGCGGCGCGGTTGCAGGAGTCCAGCCACCGGATGTGGACCCTGCACGGGATCGAGCCGGAGGCCCTGGATTACCGCCGCATGAAGGTCATCTATGGCGCGTATCCCTTGCGGCCGGAGATCATCGAGTCCGCCTATTATCTCTATTACTACACCTCGGAGGACAAGTACCGAAGGATGGGTTACGTGTACTGGAACAGCATCGAAGAGCATTGCAAAACGGAAGCCGGTTACGCGGGCATCAGCGACGTCCGCACCATGAAAAAAAGAGACGCCATGGAAAGCTACTTCCTGGCCGAGACCATGAAGTACTTTTACCTGCTGTTCGCTCCGCCGGACACCCTGGACCTCGAGAAAACCGTGTTCAACACCGAAGCACACCCCGTAACCAGGACGTGGTAGGTCCTTAAAAAATCTGTTTCCCGGTTTTTAACAACTCACGCGGAAGGGCGGTACGGCCGGAGTTCCGGCCGCCGCTCCTTCGCGGTGATATGATGATGAACAGGCGGGAAAGTTTTTAGAAGGCGTCTTCCGGCTTCCACTCTTTCCAGACTTTTCCCGCCAGGTCCGGACCCGGCTTGAGCGTCTTCTTGCCCGGCTGCCAGCCGGAGGGGGTGACCTCGCCGGTCTTGACCACGTGCTGAAAAGCTTTCACCTGTCGAATAAGCTCTTCCACGTTCCGGCCCACCTCGGGGGTCAGAACCTCCATGGCTCGGATGACGCCATCGGGGTCAATTATGAAACGGCCCCGGATGTCTACACCGGCCTCCTCAGAGTAAACCCCATAAACCGAGCCGATCTTGCCTCCGGCGTCACTGAGCATGGGGAAAGGAACGCCGCCGTCAACCATCTTGGACAGCTCTTCTTCCTGCCAGATTTTGTGAACGAAGCGGCTGTCAACACTGACAGCTAATACCTCGCAACCCAGCTCCTGTATCTCTTTATATCTGTAGGCGACCGCCGACAGCTCGGTCGGTCAAACAAAGGTGAAATCACCAGGATAAAAACACAACACCACCCATTTGCCCGCATAATCGGACAGCTTTACGTTCTTGAAACCACCGTCCACATAAGCACCGGCCTCGAAATCAGGGGCCGGCTTACCTACTTTAGCTACCATCTTTTCCTCCTTTCGAGCAGGACTTGAAGAGAATGACTCCTCCGGCTCGGGTGCTCCTATAGGGCCCTTGGCAGGCTCTACGCATGAATCCTTTGACTCTGCCATTTTCTTTCTCGCCTCCTTTCTTGAAAAACCGGTCTTCGTTTTTCGTAATAGTTACGACTTTCAAAAAAGATAAGCAGGAACCGAATACTTGTCAATAAAAAGGTGATCTTTCCCAAACAAAAAACTAAACTGCTTCACCCATGGCTTGCTGATCGGAAAACCTTTGCTTCTTGACCTTGCCTTGGCTTTTTGCTAATCCATAAACTGTTTATAAGTAAAGGGACGGAGGCATTGCCATGAGTTGGAAAGTGTTTTTGCTCGTCGCGGCGCTGTTGGTTTTGTCCGCTACTGTTGCGCAGGCGGGTGTTGATTGCACGGAGCCGGTAAAGACCGGTTCCGGCCCGGTGGAGGGCACGACCGCTCCAGGAAACTGTGCCTGGAAGGGCATTCCCTTTGCCGCTCCTCCGGTGGGGGACCTGCGCTGGAAGCCGCCGCAGGAGCCCGCGCCCTGGGAATCTGCCCTTCAGGCCGACGGGTTCGGTCCCCAATGCTCCCAGCAGAACATCGCGGGAATATTGGGCGGCAAAGGCGAGGTTACGGGGAGCGAGGACTGCCTGTACCTGAACGTGTGGCGTCCGAGAAAGGAAGGACCTTTCCCGGTGATGGTCTGGATTCACGGGGGCGCGCTTATCATGGGTTCGAGCTCCATGTCCCTTTATACCGGCGAACAGCTCGCGCGGGAAAAGGATGTGGTAGTGGTAACCATAAACTACCGGCTGGGTCCGTTCGGTTTCCTGTCGCTTCCAGGCCTTGCAGGCGAAGACCCGCACGGGAGCTCCGGGAACTACGGCCTGCTCGATCAGGTCCGGGCCCTCGAGTGGGTCCATGACAACATCGCGGCCTTTGGGGGCGACCCGGACAACGTAACCATCTTCGGCGAGTCAGCGGGCGGCTGGAGCGTATGCAACCTCCTGGCCTGTCCCGCGGCAAAAGGTCTGTTCCACAAGTCCATCATCCAGAGTGGGGCCTGCTCCGCCACCATGACGCGTGAGCAGGGCTTTGTGCACGGCCGCAACTACGCCCGGGAGGCCGGCTGTGAGGGCGAGGACCTTGTATCCTGTATGCGCGGGAAGTCGCCGGAAGAGATGTTCCGGGCAGGCAGCGGCGTAAACCTGGAGAACCTGGGCGGCAACATGTTCACCTTTGTTCCGGTGGAGGACGGGCGGGTTCTGCCGGAGGCGCCCATCAAGCTCCTCCGGGCGGGCGATTACAACAACGTCCCCCTTATGGTCGGCAGCAACCGGGACGAGATGAAGCTGTTTACTTTTTTTATCCCCGGCATCCGGCTCCTTCCCTTGTCCGTGCTGGAAAAAGCCATTGACGTGGAGTTCGGCGAAAACGAGCACCAGCGCTTCCGCGAGCTGTATCCGCCCCGCCAGTACAACAGGCCCGCGGACGCCGGCATTGACGCCATGGGCGATATGTCCTTGGGCTGTCCCTGCTTTCAGGCGGCAGAGGCCTCGGCCCGGCACCAGCCCCGGACCTTTTACTATCGCTTCGACTACGATGAGAGCAAGTTCCCCGATATGATGGGAGCGGCCCACAGCATAGAGATGCCCTTCGTGTTCGGAAAGATGGGCGTCCAAAAGCCGGAGGGCAAAAAAGACGATAGCCTGGTCCGCAACATCCTCGGAACGAATGGCATCTACACCAAACGCCAGGCACAAAAAGCAAAACCGCTTATGGGACTTATCATGAGCTACTGGACCAACTTCGCCAAACACGGCGACCCGAACGGGCCCGGCCTGCCGGAATGGCCGCCATACACCACCTCCGACAAAGAGCGCATGTACCTCGACATGCCGCCTCACCTACAGAAAACCGACAACGTACAAAAATGCAGGTTCCTCAAAGAGCACGGCGCAAGGCTGCACTGAGAAAGGAGATGGAAACCCTATGCAACTTATTAAAGTAAAGCTCATGGTCGTCGCGCTTGCCCTTTTGGCAGTTGCCGCAAGCAACGGTTCACCTCTTTTTTATAACCAGGTAAGGTGGAAGTCCTCCCATAACTCCTACGCCAAGGACGCGGGCATCAAAAAACAGCTAGGCGAGTACCGTTTCCGGTCCATCGAGTTCGACCTGCATGCCAAAAAAGACCTCCTTGGAATCAAGCGCGCCCCGGCCGGCGACTGGTTCGTCTTCCATGAGCTTATTGACCGAAAGACCAACTGCGAGCTACTCTCTCAGTGCCTCGCCGAGATCGCGGAGTTCCACCGGCAAAACCCCCGACACCACGTTATAACCGTGTTCTTCGACATCAAGGACGGGCTCCATGAGAAAAGCGGCCACTCCGGCGCGGACCTCTACCGCGCCCTCAAAGAGGGCCTCCCGGAGGACAGCATAGAGGCTCCCGCAGACCTCATGCACGACTGCCCCGGGGCCGCGAACCTCCAGGAGGCGGTAACCGGGGACGGATGCCATTGGCCCGCGCTTTCGGCCCTGCGCGGCAGGTTCATACTGGTAGTGGCAAGCGGCAGGAACAAGCTCACCCGCGCCGGGTACGACCCGCACAGGCACCCCGTCTTCCTGGTCAGCACCGACCTCGCACCCGGTGGCATCAGCCGGAACCCGGACCGGGTGTTCTTCAACATGCGCGGACCCAAACCCTTCGGCCAAGAATTGAAAAAAGCCGGCTTCGTGGCACGCGCCTATGGCCTGGACAGCAAGGATGACTTTGAAAAAGCAAAGGACCTCGGGTTCCATCACCTTGCCATGGACCACGTAAACCCGGCCCTGCACCCCTGGGCGGAAACCGACGGCAAAAACGGCGAGCCGTACGAGAAGATAAAATAAAGGACCGGGGCGCTTTAGAAAGACGGGACTGGCAGTGCCAAAGACCTGCCTGACTGAGTAAGGAACGCCCCGGCGGGCAGGTCTCGAGCCGGTGGCGGGTTCCCGCACCCATAATCGCGGGCTCCCCCTGTCATCATAAGACCACAAAAGCCGATGCTTTTGTAAGTCATCTCTTCGATCACTTCTTGTGCTCAGTGGATGATGCCCTTGTAAAAAGTCAAAACAAGCCTCTTAGGCTCTGAAAGAGCGATGTACTATAGCCCAGGGCGTAAGCCCTGGGAAAAGGTTTCAAGAAAAGTACCTCGCCCTGAAAGGGCGATGTAACGTATTGTTGTCCCTCTATAATGATGATTTTACCTCGCGCTTTCAGCGCTCTTTTTTGTTCTATGCTCTCAAACCCAGGGCTTACGCCCTGGGCTATGGACCTACGCCCCTTTGGGGCTGTAATTGGACTTTTTACAAGGGCTCAGTGGATAAAATCATTCTTCTTTTATCCTTTCTGAGCCGCCTCATATTTAACCACGGCGTTTCCAGGGGAGCGATAGTTCAAAACAGTGCTGCCGGTTGCCGGCGGCGAGGTTTTTGATCGGAACGGGTCCTTGTGATATTCATGATCCACGGTCCCTTGAGGGAGACACTTTCATGACGAGACCCACCCGGGCGGAAATATGCATGGCCTCGCTCCGGCACAACCTGGAGCTCATATGGCGGCGCTCGCAAGCGGAGGGCACTGAACCGCCGGAGATAATCCCGGTGGTGAAAGCCGACGCTTACGGGCACGGCGCGGTCGAGGTGTCGCGTCGTCTTCTTGGCTTTGGTGTAAAGTGGCTGGCGGTGGCGTGCCTGGAAGAGGCAATCGAGCTTGATGAGGCCGGTCTTTTTGAAGACGGCTCCGCCGGCGTCATCATCCTGGGGCCTCTTATCTCGGGAGAGCTCGAGGAGATAGCCGCCCGCGGGTTCGTGCCGGTGATCTCCGACCGGGCGGACCTGGAAAAGATCGAATCCGAAGCGCCGGGCGAAGGCCTCCGGGCGGTGCTGTACCTGGACACGGGCATGGGAAGGACCGGCATCCTGGCTGAACAGGCCAACGAGGTATGCGATCGGGTCCGGAAGATGGAAGGGCTGGAGATCGTGGGCCTTTTCTCCCACTTCCCGGCCGCGGACGGGATTGATGAAGAGGATCGGCGGTACACCGAGGCCCAGATCGAAGACTTCCGGCTTCTTTCTCAAACCATACTCGAGTCCTTTCCCGACTGCCGGCTTTTGTCCATTGCCAACAGCAGCGGGATATTCTATCACCCCCGCTCGGCCATGAACGCGGTCCGGCCCGGAATCTGCCTGTACGGGGTAAGGCCGGCAAGCGACCTGGAGGAGCCCGGTGAGCTCCGGCCGGTCATGAGGTGGACAACACGGATCGTACAGGTAAGGGAGCTTCCCGCGGGAGCGTTTGTCTCTTACGGGAGGAAGACCGTTCTAAAAAGACCCTCCCGGCTCGCGCTTTTGCCCGTGGGTTATGCGGACGGGCTGAGCAGGCGACTGCCGCCCGGATTTCCTTTGTCCGTACGGGCAAGGCCGGCGCCTCTTACAGGGGTGGTAACCATGGACCTTACCGTGATAGATATAACCGACATACCCGAGGCCCGCCTCGGCGACCGGGTCCTGCTCATGGGCCGGGAAAGCGGTCGCCGGCTGGATGAGTTCGGGGAGCCCGAGAACGCGCTTACGGAGATACCCGCAGAGGTCCACGCCCGGGAGGCCGGCACCATCCCCTACGAGATACTGACCTCGGTGGGACCGCGGGTGAAAAGGGAGTACATAGAGGATGAGTAAGATGAAGGTCCTGGTAGTGGGCGGCGGCGGCAGGGAGCACGCCCTGGTGTGGAAGATTTCCCGCTCCGAGCGGGTGGACAAGGTGTTGTGCCTGCCCGGCAACGCCGGCATCGCAGAGGAGGCGGAGTGCCTTCCCGGGTCGGCGGAGGACATAAAGTCGGTGAGCCGGGCGGCGCTCAAGGAAGACGTTGACCTGGTGGTGATCGGGCCGGAGGCCCCCCTTACCATGGGGCTCGCGGACCGGCTCCGGGAGATGGACATCAAGGTTTTCGGCTGTTCCCGGGCCGCCGCGGAGCTTGAAGGCTCCAAGGTGTTCGCCAAGCTCATAATGGACAAGTACAAGATACCCACCGCCGGCTTTAAGGTATGCGCGGAGTACGAGGAAGCCAGGCAGGTGGTGGAGGCCTCTTCCGGAGAACTGGTCGTCAAGGCGGACGGCCTGGCCGCGGGCAAAGGGGTGATGGTATGTAACGGCAGGGACGAGGCCATGCAGGCGCTGGACACCATCCTCCGGGAGCGGGCGTTCGGGGACGCCGGCAACCGGGTGGTGATCGAGGAGAAGCTGGAGGGCGAGGAAGCGAGCTTCCTGGCTTTTACGGACGGTGAGCATGTTCTTCCCCTGGCGAGCTCGCAGGACCACAAGGCGATTTACGACGGCGACCAGGGTCCCAACACCGGCGGCATGGGCGCTTACTCGCCCGCGGCAGTGGTAACGGATGACATGCACCGCCGGATCATGGACGAGGTAATGAAACCCACGGTCAAGGCCATGCAGGACATGGGCAGGACGTATCAAGGGGTCCTTTACGCCGGTCTCATGATTACCGCGGAGGGTCCCCGCGTGCTCGAGTTCAACGCCCGGTTCGGGGACCCCGAGGCTCAGCCCCTGCTCTTCCGCATGAAAAGCGACCTGGTGGATTTTTTGGAGGCGTGTGCAAGCGCTGACGGATCACTCCGCCACATGAGGATCGAGTGGGACGACCCTGCGGTGTGCGTGGTCATGGCCGCAGAAGGGTACCCCGGCAAGTACGAGAAAGGCTTCGAGATAAAAGGGCTGGAGGATGCCCGGGAGCTTCCCCACACCATGGTGTTCCAAGCCGGCACCGATATAAAGGACGGGAGGATCGTGACCTCGGGCGGCAGGGTGCTGGGGGTTACCGCCAAGGGCGCGGACATCAAAAAGGCGATCGAGAACGCCTACCGGGCGGTGGAGAAGATTTCCTGGCAAGGCGCGTACTACCGCACCGACATCGGCAAGAGAGCGCTGCAAAGGTAAAGCAGGGCGGCGTTGAAAAGGAGAGGACAAAGATGTTTTCCTGGCTGGCAAGTATAATCGGGATTTTTCTGGGCAACTCGTTGTGGCTCGCGGGGCTCATAGTGGTGGGTATAGGCATCGGGGTTTACCGGGCCAGGCCGCAGTCCATCGAGAAGGCGGTAAGGCTGATGGCCATGATGAGCGGGGGAGAGCCGAAAGGGCCGGCCCTCCGGCTGAAAAGCCTGATTGATCCGGTGGACCGGCGCCGCGAAGTGGGCAGGAAGCTTTTAATAGGCGGCGTCATCTTCATAATCATAGGTTGTTCTTTTATCGCGAGGTGCGCCTGAAGCAAGTAAGCTCCTGTGCACTTTCGAGTGGAGCCGCCGGCAGTGTTTCGGGAAAAGCATACTCCTTTATTACAGCCGCTCGCACGGGAGAAGGATTTAAACGCCACGACGCTGCGACAGCTCTTTTGAGCACGGACGAGAAGAGATTCTTTAACAAGAAGAGAACCGTTGCGGCGTTGGTTCGTTTCTTTTGGAGCTCGGCTCTCCCCTGCGGAAATCCTGCTTCCAGGCAAGTCGAAGGCGGTAGGGCCCGTAGATGGACATCTCTTGCGGCATGCCTTCAATGGCGGGCCGCTCTGCGGGTTTCCGGTTCGCGCAGGAAATGGAGGAGCGCCAGGAAGGGGACGAGCCACATGAGAGCGGCGAACATTACGTTGAAAAAGAGGACGGCCTTGACGAGCCCGCTTGCCGCCAGGACCTGGGAGGCTATCATTGCGTAGCCGGTAGCGATGATGCCGGCCGCCACTGCCGTCCATCCTACTATTTCGAGGGCGGCCCTGGCCCAGGCCCGCAAGCGGAACAGCTTATAGCCCCCCGCCATGGCGAGCGCGGAAAGAATGACAAGCAGGACGGCCAGGAGCTTCAGCCAGGCGAGCTCGGGCGGGTACACTCCCTGGTCTTTTTCCCACAGGCCGGAGAAAGACAGGAGGAACACGAGCCCGAACAGCCCTGCCCACAGGCCGAGAGCGCCGATGTAGATATATGCCCCTCCCAGGAGCTTGATGCGCAGGGGGGCGTCTCGCATCATCCGGAGCCGGGGAGAGCGGAGCAGAATCCGCGATTGGCCTTCCTGGAGAGGATCGGTCTCCGGCCGGTCGGGAGGCTCGCCGATCCGGGCCCGGTCCTTGGGCACGTGAACGGTGTTTCCCAACGGGGCTTTGAGGGTCCACTCCTCCACCTTGTGCCCGGACGCCGTGGACCGCTGTCTTTCGCTTACAACGATTCCCAGGTAGCTCTCGGACTCGAGCCGGTAGGCGCACCTTCCCGCGGCATGGGCAAAGGAAGGCACCGAACTCTCCTCTTTCCCCGCTTTTTTGCTTTCGCGCGTATCGCGATGATCTATGGCGGCCTCTTCTTGCCGGGCGGCTGAAGCAGGGGGCGCGCTGGCGGGAGAAGCGTTTCCGGAAGAAGCGCTTTTTTGTTTCCTTTGCTTGTAAGTCTCGAAGCACTCCCTCGAGCAAAAACTTCCCTTGACCTTTTCCGGGACGGGTCCGCCGCATATATAACAGGCCCGGGCCATCGCCTCTCCTTCTTAAGCCGGCATGCCTTTCACGTCGAACGCACGAGCTTCACACGCGAGCCCCCTCAAAAAGCCGGCCCTCTTACCAGCGATGATTGAACTCCTCCGCCCAGCCCGTGAAGCCCTCTACCTTTACGGTCCTGTCCGGAAAGCGGAGGACGCCGCTCCAGTTGCCGTACACACAGGTTCCGCCGGTTCGGAGCAGGCCGAGGTTTATGTCGGTGGTGCTTTTGTAAAAGGGAGTAAGGGTCAACTCCAGCATGTCGGAGTAGCCGGTGTAAACGCGCCAAGGCTTCATCCAGTCGCCGGAGTCGTACTCCCATACCAGGTCTTCCATTATCTTGTAAAGCCTGCCGTCTCTGCAGATGGCGTTTTCGTTGATGCCGGTGCCGGTGGTCCACCTGGCGCCCATGTTCACGCCGATAAGCTCGCCATTCTGCCGGCCCTGGCCTACTCCCCAGTTCCAAGAGGAGCGGTAAGGCCACATCCCCCGGCCGAAGTCCTGTACACCCCAGCACTCGGAGGGGTCCATTATATACTCTTTCCCGCCTATAACCACCTTCCCCTCGCAGGGAAGGGTGTTGTGCTTGGAGTTCATCTGGAAACGCTCTTTCGACCAGGGCACCACGATGTTCAGGGTCTCGTGGCCATCGGGCTTCTTGATGATAAAGTCGGCCCGGACCGGTTTGCCGGAAGCTTTGCCGTCAACGTCAACATGGAGATGGTCGCCTTTATGGTCGAAGGAGTAGTCAAGACCCGAGCCGGAGAAGGACACGCTCTTCTCCACCCGTTCGGGCATGTCCAGGCTGCCGCCGGGTTTTATTGCCATGGTCGAGACTGACTCTCCGGTTTTGAAGTCTATAAAGGACACGGTACAGAACGCCAGGTAGTCAATGTCCGCCAGGGTAACGGAGAGCACGAAGCGGGGACTGATCCAGTTCCAGAAGTTCCATTTTTTCTTGCGGGGCCAATGTCCGTGCAGGTTAGCCCGGATGAGGGGGTGTCTTGCCCATCCCACCGCTTCCGGGTTCAGCTCGCCTTTGCGATCACACAAGAGCACGGGCCCGGTTATCTCCGGCTCGTGGTAATGTCGGACGTACTCCCCGCTCTCCATCTTGTCTTCCATGACGGGCATGTAATCCGGGAGCTGTTTTCCGGCTTGCGCGCTCCTTCCGATGAAGAGCCCCGCGCTTCCCAGAGCGCTCCCTTTTACAAAGTCACGCCTTCGCATTACACTACCTCCTTCACCAGACCCTCGGCAAGAGCCGGTACCTGGTATCCGCGGCATAGGGCCGGTAGCCCTCCAGCTCTCTC
>JAWOBU010000037.1:0-3682 GCA_046484135.1 bacterium | reverse complement strand
ACTTTGCCAGCACCACCATGCCCTACAAGGAGCGTTTGAACTCCGGCATCCTGGCCACGGCGCTGGACCTTTCCACGAGCGTGCGTGCGGCCGATTTCGGCGGGGGCCTCAAAGCGGGGACCTCCGCGGTAATAGCGGCGCTGGAAGCCGCGGCCGCGGGCAAGAAGGTGATGGTGAGCTCCGCTGACAACCGGCTCGGCAAGCCCGGCAGCATGCAGGAGATGCTATTCGGCGACGGCGCGGCTTCTTTGCTCATGGGCAGCGACAACGTGATCGCGGAGTACGTGGACAGCTTTTCGGTAACCTATGACTTTGCCGACCACATCCGGCGGGAGGACGCGGCGTTTGACCGGACCTGGGAGGAGAGATGGATCCGGGACAGCGGCTACTCGAAGATCATTCCCGAGGCGGTGCAGGGCCTTCTCGAGAAGACCAAGACCAAGCCGGACGACGTGGCCCGCGTCATCTATCCCTGTCACTTTGACCGCATCCACGGCAAGCTCTTGAAAAACGCGATCGCGCCGGAAAAGGTCCAGGACAACCTGGGCACGGTGGTCGGCGACACCGGCGCCGCTCATCCGCTTCTCATGCTGGCCGCGGCCCTCGAATCGGCGGAGCCCGGCGACAAGATAGTCCTGGCCGGATACGGCAACGGAGCGGACGCCATCCTCTTCCAGGCCACCGACGCCATAAAGAGCTTCGGCCGCAAGCCCTACACCGAAACCATCGAGCGGCGAGAGGAGCTCCAGGCCTACACCAAGTACCTGGTGTTCAACAACATCCTGCCGGTGGAAGTGGGCATCCGGGGCGAGGCTGAGGCCCCCACCGCGTTTACCGCGCTGTGGCGGGACCGGGCCTCGATCATGGGCCTGGTGGGCAGCAAGTGCAGGAAGTGCGGCAAAGTAACCTATCCCGTCAACCGCGTCTGCTCCAACATGGAGTGCCGGTCAGTGGACGAGTGGGAGCCCGAGCTCATGCGGAACAAGAAGGCCCGCATCTTTACCTTTACCGCGGATATGCTGGCCTTCTCATTTGACCCGCCCCAGGTCTACGGCATCATTGACACAGATGACGGCGGCAGGATGCAGCTCGACTTCACCGACTGCAAGCAGGAGGACCTGAAGGTGGGAGACCCGGTCGAGTTCACTTTCCGAAAGAAGTACAGCGACGACCTGCGCGGCATAGTCGGCTACAACTGGAAAGCAATGCCCGTGCAAAAAGAGCAGTGACGGGATTAAAAGAAAGGAGCGATGTCATGGCTGATGGTATTAAAGACAAGGTTGCCGTTATCGGAATGGGTTGCACCAAGTTTGGCGAGAGGTGGGACAGCGGTCCGGAAGACCTCATGATCGAGGCTTATGAAGAGTGTATCCAGGATGCCGGCATAGACAAAGACGATATCCAGATGGCGTGGTTCGGGAACTGCTTTGACGAGGTGGGCGTGGGAAAGAGCGCGATTCCCATGCCTATGGCGCTGAAGATGCCCTACACGCCGGTAACCCGGGTGGAGAACTTCTGCGCCAGCGGCACCGAGTCCTTCCGGGGAGCGGTGTACGCGGTGGCTTCCGGTGCCTGCGACATAGCGATCGCCATGGGGGTCGAGAAGTTGAAGGACACCGGCTACGGCGGCCTTCCCGACTTCGGCCAGGCAATGGGAACCAAGATGAGGCTCATGGCCCCCAACCTCACCGCGCCCGGAGGGTTCGCCATGATGGCGACCCGCTACTTCGATTATTACGACCTCTCCCCCGACGAAGGCAAAAAGGTCCTGGCAATGATCTCGGCCAAGAGCCACAAGAACGGGGCCAAAAACCCCAAAGCACACCTGCGCCGGGAAGTATCGGTGGACCAGGTCATGGGAGCGCCCATCATTGCCTGGCCCCTCGGGCTCTTCGATTGCTGCGGAGTGTCCGACGGGGCCTCCTGCGCTATCGTGGCCAAGCCCGAGATAGCAAAAGAGCTCGGCAAGACCGACCCCGTCATGGTCAAGGCCCTCCAGATCGCGGTGACTTCGGGGGAGGAGTCCCTGACCCAGCAATGGGACGGCACCCACCTCGAAACCACTACCCGCGCCGCCCAGAAGGCCTATGAAGAAGCCGGCATCAAAAACCCGCGCGACGAGGTCAGCATGATGGAGCTCCACGACTGCTTCTCCATAACCGAGCTGGTTACTTACGAAGACCTCCAGATATCGCCGCGCGGAGGAGCGCCCAAGGACGTGCAGGAAGGGTTCTTCGAGCTGGACGGCAAAATTCCTTCCCAGCCCGACGGGGGCCTCAAGTGCTTCGGACATCCTATCGGAGCTTCCGGACTGCGCATGATCTACGAGATGTACCTCCAGTTCCTGGGAAGGGCGGGCGACCGCCAGCTAAAAGACCCGAAGATGGGTCTCACCCACAACCTGGGCGGGTTCCCGGCCATGAGCGTCTGCTCGGTGGCGATCGTGGGAAGATAAGATAAACAAGGCGAACAAAGCCCGGGGCTGCTGATCGGTTCCGGGCTTTTTTTGTTTTTTGGACTTAAGTTGAAGAAGCTCGCTCAGGGGTGCTATGTTTTTTTCATGATTGATATGCTTTCATCCGCAATCGAGCTCATGGGTCTTTTCTTCCCGGCCTTTTTCGTGCTTCATCTTTTTTCCGCGGAAGAGTCGCGCGGAAGGCGGCTGCTTCTCAAGGTTTTCGCCCGCTGGATCGAGGTACCCCTGTTGCGGCTCATTTACGAGGCATGCCAGGGCAGGCTTTCTTTTCTTACCCGCACTACCTTCCGGCGGAAAGTTCTGGGCGTCTTTTTCACGCGGCCGTTCGGCCTGTACATGGACACCGGGATTCCCGTGCCGGCCAGGGAAGCGGTACGGCTCATACAGGCGCTGGAGGGACCGGTTGCGGTCGGCGACTGCCGTTGCCGGCTGGCCAAAAAGACCTGCGAGCACCCCATGAGAACGGACATAGTTTTCCGCACCGGCGCCGAGGCCTGGTTGTGGGCCTTTCCGGACAACTACCACGAGATAGACAGGAACGAGGCCATAAAGATAGTGGAGGACTGTGCCGGGCAGGGCATGTTCCCCATGATATTCGTGCACTGTTCGTCCGCGTCGCGCGTGAACGAGTACGTACTTTGCAACTGCTGTACTTGCGGGTGCAAGGTCCACCTATTGAACCGGACGGTGGGGCAGGAGTACTTTCCGCTTCCGGACGGCGGCTTCCGGAGCTTCCTGGACGAGGACAAGTGCGACGGGTGCGGCGAGTGCGTGAGCGCCTGTCCTTTCGATGCAATCCATCCGTGGGGCGGCAAGGTGCGGATTCGGGATTGTTACGGCTGCGGGGTGTGCGAACGGGTCTGCCTGCATGGCGCCCTTGCTTTGCGCCGCGTGAACCAGGGCCCGCCCTGGTCGCAGCCCATATGGCGGGAGCCGGCTAAAGAGGAGGAGCACTCTTAGTGCTCTGTCAATCGTTTTCTATAGTTTCCGAAAAATTTTTAAATCGCGACTAAAGTCCTTGAGAGTACCGCTTTCCCCCTTCCCGATCAATTCATTCGTTGACTGCAAGCATTCGTAATCCCTCCGCTCTTGATACGTCTATTCTCTCGCGCAGGAATTTCGCCAGGATATTTGATTTTGATGAATCCGCGATAAATTCCGGGAGGGTGTTTCTCATGGCTATGGCGGTGACTTGTTCGGAGGGCG
>JAWOBU010000033.1:0-15792 GCA_046484135.1 bacterium | reverse complement strand
TGGGAAGCCAGGCCATCGGGCTCATGGGCAACAACGAGGAGCTTTTGGGAAAAGTGGGCGCGGCCGCCCTCACCACCGGCGAGCGGACGTGGCTCCTTCCTTTGTGGGACGAGTACGAAGAGCTTATCGAGTCGCAGGTGGCGGACATGATCAACACGTCAACGCGCAAGGAAGCCGGGACCATAGTAGGGGGCATGTTCTTAAAGCAGTTCGTGGGCGACACCGCTTGGGCCCACCTGGACATAGCCTCGGTGATGTGGACTCCCAAGGCAGGTCCCTATCTTTCCGCCGGCCCTTCGGCCAAGGGGACCCGGCTTCTGCTTTCGCTCATCGAGTCCGTGGAAAAGTAAGCTTTGCTGTATGAGGAGCCCAGATGGATAACTACAGTACCTACTTCGTGGTGAACCCTCATTCGGCCAACCGCCGCACCGGCAGGCTGTGGCCGGAGATCAGGGCGTTGGCGGAGAAGCACCTGGGCACGATCGGGTTTGGTCTTACAGAGGAGCAAGGGCACGCAGTGGAGCTCACGCGCGAGGCCATCAAGTCGGGTTACGAAATGATTACCAGCCTGGGAGGAGACGGGACCAACAACGAGGTGGTAAACGGTTTCTTCGAGGACGGCAAGCCGATAAACCCGGACGCGGTCTTGGCGGTGGTATGCTCGGGCACCGGCTCGGACCTGATCCGCACGGTCTGCATACCGCGTGATTTTCAAAGCGCGGTGCCCATGCTGGAGGGCCGTGATGCAAAGCCCACGGACGTGGGATACATGAGGTTCCGAGATCACCAGGGCAGTGATGTCGGCCGCTACTTTATAAACATAGCCAGCTTCGGAGTGGCCGGAGAAGTGGACGAGCGGGTGAACAACACCAGCAAACTCCTGGGCGGAAGGATTTCCTTTTTATGGGCGTCCCTGCGGGGAACTCTCGCTTACAGGAACAAGACGGTGCGGCTCTCTATGGACGAGGGAGAGCAGATGACCCGGCGGGTTTTTAACGTGGCGGTGGCCAACGGCCAGTACTTCGGCGCCGGTATGCGCACTGCGCCGGAGGCGGTCATGGACGACGGTCTTTTCGATGTGGCAATTCTGGGCGACTTCAGCTTCAGGGAGGAGCTCAAGCTCACGAGGCGGATTTACGATGGCAGCCACATGAAGATGGACAAGGTCGAGAGCTTCCGGGCGAAGAGGGTGGTTGCAGAGTCGGAAGAGAGGGTCCTGCTTGACGTGGACGGGGAGCAGCCCGGCATGCTGCCCGCTTCTTTCGAGATATTGCCCGCGGCTATAAAGATGAAAAGGCCCTGAAACCGAGGGATCAGGAGTCGTCCGGCTTTCTGCCCGCCAGGCGGGGATAGATGTGGATGATGATGGCGAGAGGAACAATCACCGCGAAGAGCCCGCCCGTGACCGCCTGGATTTTTACGTCCGGTACCAGGACTCCGGTTGCGTAAAAGGCCAGCACGCCGGCAAGCGCCCCTCCCAACCCGACTGCTAACACCACCAAGGCTACTGTCTTCATGCCGGTCATTCCTTTATCAAGCTATACCACTCCCGCCCGGAGCAGGTCGTGAAGGTGGATGATACCCGCCAGCTTCTCGCCCTTGTCATCACTACAGACCACCAGCGAGGTTATGGAGTTCTTCTCCATCTTGCGCAACGCTTCCTCCGCCAGGTTGTCCGGCCGCATCCATTTCGGGCCCCGGCTCATGATGTCTTGTGCGGTCAAGCTCATCAGGTCTTTCTCTTTTTCAAAGGCCCGCCGGATATCTCCGTCGCTTATGATTCCCAGCACTTTGTCGCCGTCCGCGACTATGGCATGGCCCAGCATCTTCGAGCTCATCTCGTAGACAAGGTCCTTGAAGGGGGTGCCGGTTTTGACCAGGGGGAGTTTTTCGCCCGTGTGCATGAGATCGGACACACGCAGGAGAAGCTTCTTGCCCAGCGTTCCGGAAGGATGAAGCCTGGCGAAGTCCTCTTCGGTAAAGCCCCGGCGCTGGAGGAGCGTCAAGGCAAGCGCATCTCCCATGGCCATGGTTGCGGTGGTGCTGGCGGTGGGCGCGAGCTTTAAAGGACACGCCTCTTCGCTTACGCTTACGTCAATCACTATGTCCGCTGACCTGGCCAGTCGAGAGCTTTTGTTTCCCAGAAGCCCGATTACAGGCAAGCCCAGTCGCTTGAAGGCCGGGACCAGCGAGATGAGTTCCTCGGTCTCGCCGCTGTTGGACAGCAGGAGCACGATGTCGTTTTCCCCGACCATTCCCACGTCGCCGTGGACGCCTTCCGCCGGATGAATGAAAAAAGCGGGAGTGCCGGTGCTGGCCAGGGTGGCGGCGATTTTCCTTCCCACCAGGCCGGACTTGCCGATGCCGGCCACGATGACCTTGCCGGAACATGCCAGCATGATCTCGACGGCCCGGACAAAAGAGTCGTCTATCCTGTCCGCCAGCTCGGAGATGGCGCGGGCCTCGGTCAGAAGGACTCTTCTGGCTCTTTCGATACTCATGTTTCCTTCGTCGCCCGATCAATTTCGAGGAGCGTTTTTAAAAGCGGCTCGAGCTCCGAAAGCAGGATGGAGTTGGGCCCGTCGCACAGCGCGTTTTCCGGATCGGGATGGACCTCCATGAAGATGGCGTCCACTCCCGCGGCCACTGCGGCGCGTGTGAGCAGGGGCACGAACTCGCGTTCTCCTCCGGAAGCCTGTCCTTGTGCGGCCGGGAGCTGTACGGAGTGGGTGGCGTCGAAGACCGCGGGGTATCCTGATTTCCGGATGATGCCCAGCGACCGCATGTCCACCACCAGGTTATGGTACCCGAAGCTCGTTCCTCTTTCCGTAATGAGGATATGACGGTTTCCCGTAGATTCCACCTTGGCCGCGGCGTTTTGCATGTCGGCCGGCGCCATGAACTGGCCCTTTTTTATGTTGACGGGCTTGCCGGATTTGCCAGCGGCCACGAGCAGGTCGGTCTGTCTGCACAGGAAGGCTGGAATCTGGATGATGTCCAGGACTTGTGAGGCCGGCTCCACCTGGGCGGTCTCGTGCACGTCGGATAGGACGGGAGCGCCGGTTTCGCGCTTGGCTTTTTCCAGAAGAGCCAGTCCCTCATCAAGGCCCGGTCCGCGAAAGGAGTTGATGCCGGAGCGGTTGGCTTTGTCATAGCTTGACTTCAGTATCCAGGGCACTCCCAGCTTAGCGGTGATCTCTTGAAGAGAGTAAGCTGTTTTAAGTAGCAGCTCGTAAGACTCGATTACGCAGGGCCCGGCGATGAGTACGAGCGGGGCTCCTCCGCCGATGGAGAAATCCGGCAGGTCAATGGCGCGGGTTCGTGGCTGTTGCATCACTTTCTTTTCGCGGCGCTTTTGGTTTTTCTTTTGGCCGACTTTTTGGCGGCCGTTTTTTGGGCCGGCTTTTTCACTGAAGGCGCGCCTTTTTTGTAGCTCTTGGCGGCCCGGATGAACTCCTGGAACAATGGATGCGGCTCCCAGGGCCTTGACTTGAACTCGGGGTGGAACTGGCATCCCAGGAACCAGGGGTGTTTCTTCCGGTCGAGCTCGATCACTTCCACCAGCAGTCCGTCCGGCGTCAAGCCGGTCAAGCGGAGTCCTTTTTTGCAGAGCTTTTCCCGGTAGTCGTTATTGAACTCGTATCGGTGGCGATGTCGTTCTGATATCTCGGAAGTGCCGTAGGCCCTCATGGCCTGGGTGCTGTTCTTGAGGGAACAGCTCCACGCTCCCAGCCGCATGGTCCCGCCAAGCTGTCTTATATACTCCTGCTCTTGCATTAGGAGGATGACCGGGTGTGCGGTCTCCGAATCGAACTCGGTGGAGTTGGCGCCTTTTAAGCCGGCCACGTTGCGGGCGAACTCGACGGTGGCGAGCTGCATTCCGAGACAGATGCCGAAGTAGGGTATTTTCTTTTCGCGGGCGTACTGGATGGCCTTGATTTTTCCTTCCGTTCCTCGCTGGCCAAAGCCGCCCGGTACGAGAATGCCGTTGCAGTCTCCCAGAAGCTCTTTCAAGGACGCCCCTTCTTCGATCTTTTCGGAGTCCACAAACTTGAGGTTCACGCGGCAGTTGTTCCCGATGCCGCCGTGGGCCAGTGCTTCGTTCAGGCTTTTGTAGGACTCGGTCAGGTCTATGTACTTTCCCACGATGGCTATCTTGACCACGTCCTTGGGGTCTTTTACGCGGGCGGAGATTTTTTCCCACTGGCTCAGCTTGGGCTCGCCGGTCCATATGCCGAGCACGTCCACCACCTGGCTGTCCAGTCCTTGCTTGTGGAGCATGAGCGGCACTTCATAGATAGTGGCTGCGTCTTCCGCGGAGACCACTCGGGAGGCCCGGACGTTGCAGAAGAGCGCGATCTTGTTTTTAAGCTTCATGTCGAGTGGCTGTTCGGTGCGGCAGATCAGGATGTCCGGGCGGATTCCGATCTCCTGGAGCTTGTTGACGCTGTGCTGGGTGGGCTTGGTTTTAAGCTCTCCCGCGGCGTTGATGTAGGGAACCAGGGTCACGTGCACGTAGCAGCAGTGCTCTGGTCCCACGTCGAACTGGAACTGGCGGATGGCCTCCATGAAGGGAAGGCTCTCGATGTCGCCGACTGTTCCGCCGATCTCGATGATGGCTATGTCCGTTTTGCCGGCCGCTTCCCGGATGCGGTTTTTGATCTCGTCGGTGATGTGGGGGATCACCTGGATGGTCTCGCCCAGGTACTTGCCCTGACGTTCTTTCCGGATCACGGTTTCATAGACCTGTCCGGTGGTGCAGTTGTTGCGCCTGGAGAGCCGGGCGTTGGTGAATCTTTCGTAATGACCGAGGTCCAGGTCGGTTTCGGCCCCGTCGTCTGTAACAAAGACCTCGCCGTGCTGAAAGGGGTTCATGGTCCCCGGGTCCACGTTGATGTAGGGGTCCAGCTTGGAGAGGCTCACTTTCAGCCCGCGGGCCTCGAGCAGGGCGCCGATACAGGCGGCGGACAGGCCCTTGCCCAGGCTGGATACGACTCCCCCGGTTACGAAAATAAACTTGTTCTTGCGCTCTTTCTCTACCATGGACATCGTTATCCCCGCTCTTGGCCGGCTTTTTCAGATCACTCCCGCCGGCCGGCTTGCAGTCCTCATCTCAAACCTGCAAGTCGTTGCTATTATAACCGGAGGACGGGTTTCAAGGAATACCTTCTTTAGCAATAGTTTCTTCTACCTTCTGAACGTCCTCTTTTATGTCCACACCCATGGAGTCGTGGGAAGTGGGGACCACCTTGATTTTAAAGCCCCAGGCCAGGACGCGTAGCTGCTCGAGAAGCTCGGCCGCTTCCAGGTCGGTGCGGGGCAGCCTGGTCAATGCCTGGAGAAAGCTTTCCCGGTAAGCATAAACCCCGATATGTTTCATGGGCACGGGAAGAAGCTCGGCAGGCCTTTCGCCGGTCTCTGCCCACTCCTGCAACAAGTCCTGCTTCTCGCGGAAGTAGGGTATGGACAGCCTGGAGAAGTAGAGCGCGTGGTCCTGTTCATCGCAGATGACTTTGACGATGTTCGGGTTTACAAAAGCCTCATAGGACTTGATCGGATATCTCAGGGTCGCCATTCCCAACCGGTCGTCCTCCCGGAAAGGACTGATGAGGAGCTCGAGGCTACGGGGGTTTATAAGCGGTTCGTCTCCCTGCACGTTGATGACGATGTCCGCGGAGATTTTGTCCGCGGCCTCCGCGCATCTCTCCGTCCCGCTCCGGCACTCGGAAGAAGTCATTATACACTTTCCCCCGAAGCCGGTGACGGCTTTCTGCACTTTGTCGTCATCAGTGGCCACGATAACCTCTTCAACCCCTTTTGCCTGGCTGGCCCTTTCCCATACTCGCTGGATCATGGGCTTTCCGGCGATCGGGGTCACGACCTTGCCTGGAAATCGGGCTGAAGAGTACCGGGCGGGAATGATAGCTACTACTTTCATCGTCTGGGCATCCTGTCGGAATGAAAGTATAGCAGAGGGGGCCTTGTAATCAAAACCGGTAAAGATGAATCGGTCCAACGAAAGAGCTTATGAAGCAGAAGAGATTTCTTGCCGTCCGGAGGTCTTTTTAAAATATGTCAGCGCCGGAACAAAGATCAGGGACAGGACGGCCAGGGAGAAAAAAGCAAGGGACAGCCAGGCGCCAAGTACAAGGGATTCGGGCCGGAACCAAAGCTTTACCGTGTGCTTCCCGCTCTCCACGAATATGGCCCGGCTTGCGCCGTCGGCATAGTAGATCACTCTTTCCTCGCCGTCCACCTGTGCCCTCCATCCTTCAGTCGAGTAGTCTCTTATTATAAGCAGGCCGGGCTTTCGAAGCCTTGTTTCAATAATAAGCTTGTCCCCGTGTGGCTCTCGCACAGAAATTATTTCGTCCCTGTTCCACCGGGCTCTCCTTGGTGAAGGCAAGCTCACCTCCGGGTCAGGAGCGGGGCGCACCTCCCTGCCGCCCAGTAAGGCCGACTCGCGGGCCAGGAAAGTAAGGGGGTTGTCATAAGGCTTTTTCAAGGCCTCGTCCAGGGCTGTCTCGCGGGTGGGGACAAAGCTGTAGTTCCTGGAGACGGAAATCCTGGGGTGGTCGCTGCTGCTTTCGTAAACGAGCAGGTTGGGCTCGGTATATCGTAATAGTTCCCGGAGGTGTCCGGCAAGTAGAATCCTTTTGAGCCACTTTCGCTCAGGTTCAATAGTGGTTATTACAAACCTCAATGCTAACAGGTCGAAGACCTGGGCGGGATGCTTCTTGACGGTCCGGGGCTCGTCGAGCTCATGGATCATATCGGGCACGGTGGCATAAGCTCCGGAGGTGTAGGAGATATCTTCCAGAACTCCCCAGTTATATTTCAGCGCCCATCGCGGTCCCGCTCTCCAGTAATGAGAAGTCTGGTCATCTATATACACTCGGCCTTTCCCCTCTTGCTTCAGTAGGCGGGCCATCCGCGAAGGTTGGAAGAAGTCGGAACGAGGGTTCAGATAAAATACGGGAAGGGCGGTTAAAAGGTCCATTGCCGTAATTGCCGCGACCAGGAACACCAGCGGCCTTCCCCTGAAGCTTTTCAGAGAGGCTGGGAATAAAATCAGCAGAGGAATGACGACCGTAAAAACGGTCAGCCGGACCAGGTCCTGTAATACGCGTACTGCCGAGGTTTCCGGGTTCGGGCTTTGTTCCTTCAACAGGTCCGCCGATGACACGGCCAATGCCATGAGCGAGATTGCTGCTGCCGCGAGGATCAGGCTGGTGATGAGCGCGGATTTCCTGCGTGTCTTCACCTCGGACAGAAGCGAGGATGCTTCGCGGAGACCTATGGCCGCGGCTGCGAGCAGAAGCATAGCCGACCAGGTAAAAAGCTTGGCCGGATAGCGGAAGACCTTGAGAAAGGGGGTCTGCTCCATGATATAAGGCACCAGCGGATTGAACCTCCCGAAGGCCAGTAAACAGAGCAGCGCAGCCGCGGCCATGAGGCCCAGCACCAGCTTTCGCTGGTAATGACTTTTCGCCAGCGCCGCGACCAGCAAAAGGGGCGCGAGCATTCCCAGGTACACGGTCTGGAACCATAAGCCCTGGCCGCGCAGTGAGTTTGTGATTTCCGGCATCCAGATGCTGTTTTCATACATCTGGCCGAAGAACCTGGGAGAAAACAGATTCACGAGCCGCAAAGGGTGCATGGAAAAAATCAACGCTTCTTCAAGAGGAAGGCCGGCACCGCGTCTCGACTCGGGCAGCACTGATGCGGCCGGTATCCATATCACCGCGGTAATGCCGACGACCAGGGCGGCGGAGGCGAAAAGTGCGAGGAGGTCCTTCTTCCTGTTGCCGGAAGCCGGGCTTACAAGAGCCAGGATACCGAGCACGGCAAGAGATATGCCCGAACCCACCAGGTCGCCCTCCACCGCGACCATGGATACGCAGATCGCGGTCAGGGGTATACGAAGCTTTACGTCACGGATGGACAGAAATGCGGCGAGAATTAACGGATACCATGCCGCTGATGTAAAGTAGGGGATGTTACCAACCTCGCTGGCCATGACCCCGGCCAGGGGCCAGGCCACGCCCAGGAAAACGGCGCAGGACCATGATCGGACCACGGAAAGCCCCAGGATATAAGCGGCCAGACCCGCCAGGAAAGCGTAAACCAGGATGGTGGCCACCTGGGCGTTATATGAATCAATCAAAAGATACAGTGCGAGCCGGGGGGAGTAGAGGGCGAAAGTAGGGTCTGCCGCGCGATAGAAGCCGGTGCCCAGCTCCGGGCACCAGGCGGTAAAGCCGTGGTCTTTCAGGTCCCGGACGTGCGAGCGAAGCATCACGTAGTTTATGTCGGTGGTGTCATCCGAGTAGTAGACTTTTTCTCCGCTTATGGGATGGGTATAACCGAGCAGCACAACGCCCAGGATGATGGCGAGGGCAGTGAGGTGTTTACGCCAGCCGGGCCGGAGTTGCTGGTGGGTCGCCTCGGGAGCCTTGCTACCTACTTGCATTGACATAAGCAAAGAAAGACATTTAAGGGGAATGATTTCTGCCTTAAAACAATATCCATGTTACAATGTACTCATAGTTTGCGGATAATTCAAAATATTTCGACTAATATCGGAGGTGTTTCTTATGAAGGAGCCGTTTATCAAGGAGCTTTTTTTAAAGAATCTTTTGTCTTTCGGCCCTGAAACTGAACCTCTGAAACTTCGTCCTCTCAATGTTCTGATCGGTGCGAACGGCACGGGCAAGTCCAATCTTTTAGAAGCAATAAGTCTTTTACGTTCCGCTCCTGTAAACCTTTCCGCTCCGGTAAAAGAAGGTGGAGGCGTATCCGATTGGTTGTGGAAAGGTGCTAAAAGTCCGACTGCGACTATAGAAGCTATAATTAGAAGCCCTGAATCAGCAGACTTGCCTATCAGACATTGTTTTTCCTTTGTTGAGCACGCTATGAGATTTGAGATGACGGAAGAGAAGATAGAATTTCGAGATCCCTATCCGGGGTACAATGAGCCCTACCATTTTTATAAAATGGAGAACGGCCACCCTCGTTTGTTCGAGAGAAAAGGGGACTGTGATGAAGAACGCCCGCTTCAGCGAGAGATGATAAATCCCGAGCAGTCAATATTATCTCAGATAAAAGACCCGGAACGTTATCCTTTGCTTGCCTATTTGACGGACAGGTATGCGGGCATCCGCATCTACCGGGAATGGTCTTTCGGACGTTATACCGCCCCGCGCCAGCCTCAAAGAGCGGACTTCTCCGATCTTTATTTGACCGAGACTTGCGAAAACCTGGGACTCGTCCTTAATTCGCTCCGTAGATATGTAAAACGAGAAATAATTGACGCGCTGAATTACCTTTATCCTGGAATTGACGATTTCAATATTCAAATTAAAGAAGGATGGTTCCAGCTTCATCTTGAAGAAGGTAAATTCAGCATTCCCGCCACAAGGCTCTCAGACGGCACCCTCCGGTACTTGTGCATGTTGGCCATACTCTGTCATCCGGAGCCGCCGCCTCTGGTATGCATCGAGGAGCCGGAGCTGGGACTGCATCCTGATGTCCTGCCGCGTATGGCCGAGCTGATGGTTGCGGCGTCGGAGCGAACTCAGCTCATTGTAACCACTCATTCGGACATTCTGGTGGACGCCTTGACGGAAACTCCTGAGTCGGTAATCGTCTGTAATAAACAAGACGAGAGCACTCTGATGCAGCGTTTGGATGAAAGCGAGCTTTCCGAATGGCTTGAAAAATACCGCTTAGGCCAATTATGGCTGAAAGGTGAAATTGGAGGCACCAGATGGTGAAAGCGGTCGTTTATCTGGAGGGAGGAGGGGATTCAAAGGACTTAAAGGTGCGTTGCCGTGAAGGTTTCCGGAAACTTTTAGAAGCATCAAGCTTTAAGAATAAAATGCCCCGACTTGTGGCTTGTGGGGGACGAAATTCGGCTTTCGAGGATTTTAAAACCGCCCATTACAGCGGCAAAGTTATGTATGTAGCCATGTTGATTGACAGTGAAAAGCCGGTTTATGACCTGGAAAAAACATGGGAACATCTCAATCGGCATGACGGTTGGCTAAAGCCGAATCATGCCGAAGACAAGCAAGTATTATTCATGACAACGTGCATGGAGACCTGGATCGTTTCTGATCGAGACACTTTAAAGGAACACTATGGAAGTAAGTTGCAAATTTCAGCTTTGCCTCCTTTGAACGAGATGGAACAACGGGACCATCATGAGATACAGGAAAGCCTTGTTCAAGCAACACGAGAATGTTCGAATGCATATGCCAAAGGCAAACGATCATTCAGGATTTTGGGCAAGATATCTCCTGATAATATTCGGGAGTTCCTTCCGAGTTTTAAAAGAATGGAGAGAATCTTAAAGGAATTATAAATTGCAAACCAACTCTCACGAGAAGGCACAAAAAAGCCCCGCCGCTCTGGCAGGGCTTGTAAGCGCCTTGGCGGCTTCAATCAGTTTTTGTACTTCGGTCTTTCCTTGTCCAGGCCCGCTTCTTTAATGACCTCGGGGATGATCTCCTCCCAGGCCACCGCCATGATGTGGACGCCGTGCACGCCGGGTATCTCCATGACCTGGTTTATCTCCTCAGCGGCTATCTTTACGCCCTCGGCCCTGATCTTCTTGATCCGCTCCTGTTTCTCCTCGATGCCTTCCGCGGACTTCTGGAGCCGCTCGACTTTTTCGTCGGGAACGATGACACCGGCGACGTTGTCGCGCATGTACTTGGCCATCAGAACGCCCTTCATGGGGATGATACCGGCCATGATGTGGGTCTTTTCATGAAGGCCGCGGTTCCTGGCCTCCTCCATGTACTTCTTGAAGATGTCCATGGCGAACACGGGCTGGGTCTGGATGAACTGGGCGCCCGCGTTTATCTTCTTGGCCAGCCTGGAGACGCGGAACTCCATGGGATGGCCGAACGGGTTTGCCGCGGCCCCGATGAACAGGTGAGGCGGCTCGGTCTCCAGGTCTTCTCCGTTCATGAACTTTCCTTCCCGGAGCCCGGCGAGGCACTGGAGGAGCTGCATGGAGTCGAGGTCGTGGACGTTCTTGGCTCCCGGATGATTGCCCATTGTCTGGTGGTCTCCGGAGATGGCGAGCACGTTCATGATGCCGTGGGCGGCGGCCCCCAGCACGTCCGCCTGGATGGCGAGCCGGTTCCGGTCGCGGGTTACGATCTGTACGACCGGGTCCATGTCCATCTGGGTCAGCATGATGCCGGCGCCCATGGACGACATCCTGACCACCGCGGTCTGGTTGTCGGTGATGTTAAAGGCGTCGCAGTGCGGTTTTATGAGCTCGGCCATTTCCTTGAAGTGCTCGACATCCACTCCCCGCTTGGGCCCCAGCTCTCCGGTAACGGCAAAGGTCCCTTCGTTGAATACCCGTTCGAGATTACTCTGCTTGGCCATCGGACGCCTCCTCCCTGGTCTGCATAATATCTTCGCGCACCTGCTTTCTCGGCCCGCCGTCCCGCGATGATACCCAGTTCTTGGCAGGGATGACCTCGTCTAAGAGCTCGAGCCTCCCCTGCTCCTTGAGCCGGTCATAAATAAGCTGCCAGCCGCAGGGCACGTCCGGATTTATCTCGCACTTGCCGTTTTCCGACCCGCCGCAGGGCCCGTTCAAGAGCGACTTGGAGCAACGGGCGATGGGGCAGACCCCGCCGGTGAGATGGAGGATGCAGTCTCCGCACATGAGGCACCGCTCCGAGAATACGCCCGGCTCGTCCACCACCCCGATAAAGGTGGTGTTAAGGCCGGGCAGCACCGGCTTATGGGGAAACTTCTCTCCCAGGAACTGCACTCCGGCTCCGCAGGCCAGCGAGAGTACAGCGTCAGCCTCTTCGATCCGTTCCCGGGCCTGTTCGAAGTACTCGTGCTCGCACTGGCGTTCGATGCCGCTGTCCGTGATCTCGATGTTCGAGCCTTCCTGCTTGGCCTTCATCCGGAGCATGGAACCCATGATCTCGGCTTCCTTGTTGCCGCCCTCGTGACAGACCGCCACGCAGGTGTTGCAACCGAAGACCAGGACCTTGTTATAATCCTTTATCATCTCCCACACTTCGTCCAACGGTTTTTGCTTTCCCACAATCATTTGTACTCACTCCTTGCCGGGCCGCTCGCGCATGGCCCACCAGATGGGGGACGGGCCCAGGTTTTTTATCCTTTCCGTAAACTCGGTACAGATTCTGGCCCAGGTCGGACCTTCGGCCGCGGACAGGTTGTACATCTCGAGCCGCGCCGGGTCAACGCCTACTTCCGGCAGCCGGGTTTTAAGGTAGTCCACCCTTTTTCTCGCGTTCGTATTTCCTTCCAGGAAATGACACTGCCCGGGCAGTCACCCGGCCACGAAAACGCCGTCCACTCCCCGCTCGAACGCCCGCAGCACGTAGTAATGGTCCAGCTTGCCGGTGCAGGGCAGCCGGATGATCTTGACGTTAGGGGGGTATGAGAGCCGCATCACCCCCGCCAGGTCGGCCGCGGCGAACGCGCAGTAGTGGCAGGCAAAGGCCAGGATGTTGGGCTCCCACCCCGGTGGAGCCTCCCGCGGCGCTTCAACGGAGGACTTCTCCTCCGCTTGCGCAGCTTCCGCTTGTTCCGTCATTATTTACACCCTCCTTAAACTCTAGGGGAATCACGTATCAAAGCTTTTTACGAACATGCTTCTTCGGTGGCCGCGTCTATCATGGCCTCGATCTGGTCGTCCCGGAAGTTGTTGACCTGGAAAGCCTTGGCCGGACAGACCCCGGCGCAGATGCCGCAGCCCATGCACTTGACCTCGTTGTGGCTCACCTTGCCGTCCTCGTCAATGTAGGGCGAGTCAAACGGACACACCCGGAAGCAGGACAGGCAGGACATGCAGATGTCCCGGTTATGCTTGCTGATGATGCCGGAAACACCCAGCCGGTCATGGGACAGGAGCACTCCGGCCCGACCTGCCGCGGCCATGGCCTGGCTGATGGTCTCGTCCAGGTTCTTGGGCGCGTGCACCAGGCCGCAAAGATATATCCCTTCCGACGGAAAGTCCACCGGCCGGAGCTTTACGTGGGCCTCCAGGAAGTAGCCGTCCTCGTTCCGGGTGAGCTTGTATATCTTTCCGATGTCCTCCGCGGATTCATGGGGCCGGAACCCGGTGGACAGCACCAGGTAGTCGGCCATGATCTCGATCTCCCGGTTCAGCATGTAATCCCAGGCCTTGACCTTGACCTTGTCTCCCGCGGAGTCCACTTCCGGCTTGTTGTCTACTTCATAGCGGACGAACATGACGCCGAGGTCGCGGGCCTTTTTGTAGAAGTCCTCCCGCAGGCCGTAGGTCCGGATGTCCCGATACAGTATGACCACGTTGGCCGAGGGATCGCTTTCTTTGATGGCGATGGCGTTCTTGATGGCGTCCTGGCAACAGACGCGGCTACAGTAGTTGTTGGGGGCCTCCCGGGAGCCCACGCACTGGATCATCACGTAGGTCTGTCCGCCGGAGGGCTTCTGGTCTTCCAGCCGGTTCTCGAGTTCCCGCTGGGTCATGACCCGGTCATTCTGGCCGTACATGTACTCGGTGGGCTGGTACTCGGTGCCTCCGATGGCGACAATGATGGCGCCGTGCTCGAACGCGGTCCCGTCGGAAAGCGTGGTTTTGAAGTTGCCCACGTACCCGTCGGTGTTCTTTATTTTGACCCCGGTGTGAACGGTGATGCGGGGATGGTTTTTGACCCTTTCGATCTGTCCTCTCAAATACTCCTGCACGTCGCTGCCGTCCAGGAGGCGACGGAGGTTTTTGGCCAGGCCGCCCAGTTCCTGTTCCTTCTCGACTATGTGCACGTCAAATCCCTGCTCCGCCAGGGACAGGGACGCGGTCATGCCGGAGACGCCGCCTCCTATGACCATGGCTGACGAGTTGACATCCACCGAGTCGGTCTGGACGGGTTGGAGGTTGGCCACCTTGGCCAGGTTCATCTTGGTTATCTCGATGGCTTTCCTGGTGGCGACCTCGTTCTGGCCCATGTGGCACCAGGAGCACTGCTCCCGGATGTCGGCCAGCTCGAACAGGTACTTGTTAAGGCCCGCGTCCCGGATGGTGTCCTGGAAGAGCGGCTCGTGGGTCCGGGGCGTGCAGGAGGCCACCAGCACCCGGTTCAGGTTCTTCTCCCGGACCAGCTCTTTTATCTTTTCCTGGGTGTCCGCGGAGCAGGCATAGAGCACGTTTTCCGCGTGGGCGACGCCGGGCCGGTCTTTTACCGCTTCCACCACTGCCTCCGGGTCCACGGTCTGGGCGATGTTGATCCCGCAGTGGCAGACGAACACCCCTATCCTGGGTTCCTCTGCTCCCACGTCCTTTTCCGGGGGAAGGTCCTTGGTTATGGTCTCGGTGTGGCGGGCTTCTCCCAGAAGCGCCATGGCTTCGCCCGCAACCGCGCTTCCCTGGCTCACTGTCTCGGGAATGTCCTTCGGTCCCTGGTAGGTCCCGGTTACAAACACTCCCGGCCGGGTGGTATCCACCGGCTGGAAGGCCGAGGTCTTGGCGAACCCGTACTTGTCGGGTTCGATTCCGAAAGCTTGGGCGAACTCGATGGCGTCCTTCCTGGGCTCGAAGCCGATGGAAAGGATCACCATGTCGAACTTTTCGTCCACCAGTGTCCCGTCTTCTTTGGCATATCTCAGCATCAGGTCGCCGGTGCCGGGCTCTTCCCTGACCATGGAAATCATGGACCGCTGGTAGCGCACGTCGTACTCGTTCCGGGCACGGTCCACGTACTTGTCGAAGTCCTTTCCAAAGGCCCTCATCTCCATGTAGAAGACGGTGGGGTTTATGCGGTCGTCGTGTTCCTTGGCGATGATGGCCTGCTTGGTGGCGTACATGCAGCACACGGACGAGCACCAGGGGTTGGCGTTATGGGGGTCGCGGGAGCCCACGCATTGGATCCAGGCGACCTTTTCCGGGTGCTTTCCGTCGCCCGGTCTTTTGATCTCGCCCTGGTAGGGTCCGGAGGCTGACAGGATGCGCTCGAACTGGATCGAGGTTATAACGTTCGGCCACCGTTTATAGCCGAGCTCCGCTTTCTTGGCAGGGTCGTACCGGTCGCAGCCGGGGGAAAGAATGACCGATCCCACTTGGTAGTCAAAGGTGCCTCCGGTCTGGAAGTGATCCACTGCGTCAGCCTCGCAAGCCTTTTCGCAAAGCATGCACTCGCAGCAGCCGGCGCAGTCGAGGCACCGGGAGGCCTCCTCCAACGCCTGCTCCTCGCTGAAGCCGAGCTCCACTTCATTGAAGTTCTTGATCCGCTCTTCCACCGGCAGTTTGGGCATCTCGGCGCGGGGGCATTTCTCCAGCCCCTCGATGTCTCTTATGTACTTCTCGCGGTCGGTGACCTTGGCGGGCCGGTCCTTCAGGTCCATTCCCCGCAGATAGCGGTGGATGGACTCGGCAGCGTCCCTTCCCATGCCGATGGCCTGGACCACGGTGGACGGCCCGGACACCACATCTCCGCCCGCGAACACCCCTTCCATGTTGGTCTCGAGGGTCACCTCGTCGGTTTGGATGCAGTTCCAGCGGTTGGTGTCGAGCCCTCCGTCCTTGGCTGGCTCGATCTCGGGCTCCTGGGATATGGCCGCGATCACGGCGTCGCACTCGACCTGGAAGTTGCTGCCTTCAACTGGTACCGGCCTTCTGCGGCCGCTCTGGTCCGGCTCACCCAGCTCCATCTTCATAAGCTCGATTCCGGTGACCTTGCCGTTCTCTCCCAGTATCTTGACGGGGGCCATCAGGTTCCGGATGTTTACGCCCTCGATCTCCGCCTCCTC
>JAWOBU010000002.1:0-4365 GCA_046484135.1 bacterium | reverse complement strand
GACATGGAGCCGACCGACGGCAAAGCCACTGCCTACGTGTGCCGCGGCTACTCGTGCGAGTCTCCCGTAACCGGGCCGGACCGGATGATCGAGCTTTTGAAACAAAAAAGATAGAACCCGGGCTGCCTGTTGCAGCCTTCCATGAACTTTATGAAAAGGATGAGAAAGATGGCAGACGAGAAACCGGTTGAAGAGCTGACCTGGAAGTGCAGTAACTGCGGCTACACCATAAAGGTCCAGGTGCCGCCCGACCCGTGTCCGAACTGCGGCGAAAGCTGCGAGTTTCTGAACGTGACCTGCTACATTCCCGAGTGCGGGGACGCTGGCTCCGGGAACATGGACCCCCGCATCAAGTAGGTCGCACATGCTGGTTCTGGGTATATACGCAAGCCCGCGCCAGGGAGGAAACACCGACCTCCTTTTGGACCGGGCCATGGAAGGGGCGGAAGCAGCGGGGGCCGAGCTGGAAAGGATTTACGCGCGCAAGCTCGACATGCAGGGCTGCCGGGAGTGCGGCGGTTGCGACAAAACGGGCGAGTGCATCTGGAAGGACGATATGCAAAAGGCGTATCCGCTTCTTTACAAGGCGGACGCCATCATACTTTCGACTCCGGTATTCTTTTACGGTGTGCCCGCCCAGGGCAAGGCCCTCATAGACAGGGCCCAGGCCGCCTGGAGCAAACGAATGCTCGAGAAAAAAACCAGGGAAGAGAGAAAGCGATATGACGGCGGCAAGGGATACCTCATAGCAGCCGGCGCCACTAAAGGCGGGAACCTGTTCCTGGGCATCGAGCTCACCGCCCGGTACTTTTACGACGCATTGGACATGAGCTATGAAGGAGGCATATTCTTCTGGAGAGTGGAAGGAAAAGGACAGATAAAAGATCGCCCGGAGGCCATGGAGCAGGCTTTCCGGCTGGGAGAAAAAGCCGCCCGCGGCGAGCCCGCGGAGAAGAGCGCCTAGAAACGAAAGGAGGAAGGAAAATGTCTACACCCAAACATTGTCCGGGTTTTGACGGTCTTAAGAGCTTGAGTTCTTTTTACTGCAGGTGCCCGGAGTGCGGCACGGAGCGGGAGATATTTTCGGACGAGTTCGAGAAACAGCACTTCTGCAAGCACTGCGGCAAGCAGATAGACTTCACCAGATGCGAGCTCACCGGAGAGGCCGGCGTTTACGAACAAGGTCATTAAAATAAAGATAAAAAGAAAGGAGTAGAAGCTATGCAAAAGTACGAATGCCAGGTATGCGGGTATATTTACGACCCGGAACAAGGAGACCCGGACGGAGACGTGGCGCCGGGCACCGCTTTCGAGGACCTGCCCGACGACTGGGTCTGTCCGGTCTGCGGCGCGGCCAAGGACCAGTTCGAGCCCGCGGACTGAAAAGAGTCCTTTTTAAAAACCTGCGGCGGGCCTCCTCCCGGAGGTCCGAGTTCTACTCACAAGGAGGAGAAATGCCCCCTGTCGAGATCATGAAAGATGTGTACTGGGTAGGCGCGGTGGACTGGAACATTCGCGACTTTCACGGCTACTCCACGGAAAAAGGGACCAGCTACAACTCGTTTCTTGTCATGGACGACAAGATCACCCTGTTCGATACCGTGAAAAAGCCCTTCCGGAGCGAGCTCATGCACAACATCCGAAGGGTCGTGAGCCCTGAAAAGATAGACTACATTGTTGTAAACCACGTGGAGATGGACCACAGCGGCAGCCTGCCCGAGGTCATCGCCGAGGTGAAGCCGGAGAAGGTCTTTTGCTCGAAAAAGGGCAAGGAGGCCCTGATCGAGCATTTCCACAATGAGGACTGGCCCTTCCGGGTGGTGGAGAACGGGGAAGAGCTGAAGCTCGGCAAACGCACTATAACCTTCCTGGAAACCAGGATGCTCCACTGGCCGGACTCCATGTTCAGCTACATTAACGAAGACGGCCTGCTCATCTCTTCCGACGCGTTCGGCCAGCACTGGGCCACCAGCGAGCGGTTCGACGACGAGGTGGACGGGCCCGAGCTTCTCCGGCACGCGGCCAAGTACTACGCCAACATCCTGCTTCCGTACTCGTCGCTGGTACAAAAACTGCTCGAAGAGGTAAACAAGCTCGGCATCAAGATCAATATGATCGCGTGCGACCACGGTCTCATCTGGAGGAAAAACCCGGAAAAGATCATCAGCGCCTATGACCGCTGGAGCAGGCAGGAGCCCGCGAACAAGGCCATCATTATTTACGACACCATGTGGCAGAGCACCGAAACCATGGCCAAGGCCATTGCCGACGGCATCCTCGAGGAGGGCGTCTCCTACAAGATGATGAACATGTCAAGGACCCACCGAAGCGACGTGGTGACCGAGCTTTTGGACGCCAAAGCGCTGGTGGTCGGCTCGCCCACCTTGAACAACGGCATCATGCCAAGCGTCTCCGACATCCTGACCTATATGAAGGGACTCCGGCCCCGGAACAAGACAGGCGCGGCCTTCGGGTCCTACGGGTGGAGCGGAGAGGCGGTAAAGATAATAAACCAGGAGCTCGAGAACATGAAGATCGAGCTTCTGGACCAGGGAGTACAAGTCAAGTACGTGCCCGGCCACGAGGCGCTTAAGCCGTGCGTGGAGCTTGGAAGGAAGATAGGAAAGGCGGTCCGGGACGAGGCTTGAGCTCATGGCCGACTCCCGCCGGAACATAAAAGAAGCGGCGGATCGCTGTCTGGCCCGGCCGGAGCTCAAAGAAGCGATAAAATGTATCCGGGAGCTACCGGCGGGCAAGGCGATAAAGCCGCTCCTTTCCGCTCTTTGCAGTGCGGACGATCTGGTGAAGTGGCGGGCGGTGTCGCTCTTGGGCCGTGTCATTGCCGACGTGGCTGATGAAGACATCGAGCGGGGCCGGGACCTCATGCGGCGGCTGATGTGGAGCCTGAACGACGAGTCGGGCGGGATCGGCTGGGGAGCGCCCGAGACCATGGCCGAGGCCATGACGAACCACGAAGAGCTGGCGCATGGGTTCGCCCACGTGCTGGTCTCTTTTATCGCGCCGGAGGGCCAGTACCTCGAGCACGAGCCTCTGCAGAAAGGCGCGGTGTGGGGAGTCGGGCGTCTCGCCCGCTTCCGGCCCGAGCTTCTCGAAGACGCGGAGCAATACCTTATGCCGCTTCTCGCTTCGGAGGACCCCGAGGTCCGCGGCATGGCGGCATGGGCGCTCGGCCCGCTGGCCACCGGGGAATCAATGGACGGCCTGGCCGGTTTGACAAAAGACGACTCCCGCGTTCCGGTGTACCGGGAAGGAGAGCTCATGGAAGAAAGCATCGCCGAGCTGGCCCGCGCCGCACTCGAGGCCGCAAGCGCGAGAAAAGGAGGATAAAACGCAATGGACGTGGTTCTACTCTCCCGTCTCCAGTTCGCGGTCGCGGCCATGTTCCATTTCCTGTTCGTGCCCCTCACCCTGGGACTGTCCCTCATCATCGCCATCATGGAAACCGTGTACGTGCGGACCGGAGACGACAAGTACAAGCGCATGGCCCGATTCTTCGGCCGCATCTTTATCGTGACCTTTGCCGTGGGAGTGGTAACCGGCCTCACCCTCGAGTTCCAGTTCGGGACCAACTGGGCCGAGTACAGCAAGTTCGTGGGAGACGTGTTCGGGTCGCTTCTCGCCATCGAAGCCACCGTCGCCTTCTTTCTCGAGTCAACCTTCCTGGCGGTCTGGATTTTCGGCTGGAATCGCATATCGCCAAGGCTCCACGTGCTTTCCATCTGGATCGTGGCGCTGGCTTCCACTCTTTCCGCCTTCTGGATACTCGCGGCCAACTCCTTTATGCAGCACCCGGTCGGGTTTGAAATAAACCCAGACACCGGCCGGGCAATGCTCACCGACTTCACCGCGCTCATAACCAGCGAGACCGCCATTAACGCGTTCCTGCACACCGTGGCCGGATCGTTCATCCTGTCCGGCTTCTTTGTCATGGGCGTCTCCGCCTACCACATCATGAAAAACCAAAACCGCGAGCTCTTTAAAAACGCCGCCCGCATCGGCATGTACTTCGCCCTGGTCTTCGCCCTGTTCGAGGTCGTGCAGGGCCACGTGAACGGGGCGGTGGTCGCCAAAATCCAGCCCACCAAGCTGGCGGCAATGGAGTCCCTGTGGGAGACCAGCCCGGAAGGAGAAGGAGCGGACCAGACCCTGATACTCATACCCGACGAAAAGAACGAGCGGAACCTGGTCGAGCTCATCAAGATACCGAACGCGCTTAGCCTGCTCGCCTATCACCGGCCGGACGCAGAGGTCAAGGGACTGAAAGAATGGCCAAAGGATGAAAGACCGCCGGTGCTGGTGTCCTTCCTGGCCTTCCGGGCCATGGTGGGGCTCGGCTTTCTTTTC
>JAWOBU010000189.1:0-13701 GCA_046484135.1 bacterium | reverse complement strand
GTGATGCCGAAGTCGAGCCCGAGCCTCGCTCCCTGCCTTACTATCTCGGCCTTGTCCATATAAAGAAGAGGCGCGTTAATAACCGGGGGGGAGCCTTGCACCCCCGCCCTGGTGCCGGTCCCGGCCACTTTCCGGAAAGCTTCCAGGAACTCGGGGGTACAGTCGGGGTAGCCGGAGAAATCAACCGCGTTGGCGCCGATCACCACTGCGCGGGCGTTTATGACCTCGGCCCAGGAGAGTGCCACGGATAAAAAGATGATGTTTCTGCCGGGCACGTACGTTACCGGTATGTCATTGTCCTGCCGGTTCTTGGGAACGTCCATGTTGTCGGTCAAGGCGGAGCCGCCGATGCCGGAAAGCCCGATGCTGACTGTCTTGTGTTCTGCCGCCCCCAGCCACCTTGCCACCCGGCCGGCGGCTTCAAGCTCGTGCCGGTGCCTCTGCCCGTAATCTACGGACAGTGCATAAATATCTTCTCCGGCCTCGCGGGCCAGGGCCGCGGCCACTGCGGAGTCCATTCCTCCGGAGATCAAGGCCACCGCCCTCGGTTTTCCGTCCATAGCTTGCAAAAGCGTTTCTCCCGCCTTCCAGCCCTTGTCTATGAGTTCTTGTTTTTATCGTCTTTTTTGGCGGTTTTCCCTGAGGCTGACTTTTTGGCAGTGCTTTTCTTGGCCGTACTTTTCTTTGCCGTTGACTTTTTCGCGGTTTTCTTGGATGACTTCTTAGCGGTCTTTTTGGAGCTTCCTTCTTTTTGCTTGCCGTCGCTTCCCACTATAATTTTGCAATCCGGGTATCCGCTGCAAGCCCAGAAGCTCCCATACCTACCTCTTTTCAGGACCAGGGGCCTGCCGCAAACCTCGCAGGCGCCTGCCTCCTCTCCTACCTCTACCGGCCTTACAGTACCGTCCTCATTCCGGACAAAGTCCTTGGCGTTTTTGCAGTCCGGATAGCCGGGACATGCCAGGAACTCCTTGCCGGAGCGGCGGGCCCGCTTTATTACCATGGGCTTTCCGCACTGCTCGCACTTGATCCCGGTATCTTCGTCCTCGGGCCGGTCAAGGGCCACTATCTTTCCGCTCTCCTCTCTTTTAAAGTCCTGGGCGTTTTTGCAGTCCGGGTAGCCGGAGCATGCCAGGAACTCCCGGTTTCCCTGCCGGGTCCTTTTTATTACCATGGGCCTTCCGCACTTGTCGCACTTTATGCCGGTGTCCTCTTCTTTCCGCTCGATGATCTCGATCCCGTCTTGGTCGTCCCTTTTCAGGTCCGCGGTGTAGTTGCATTCAGGGTAGCCGGAGCAGCCCACAAACTCTCCCTGCTTGCCCTGCCTGACCTGGAGGGGCCTTCCGCACTTGGGGCACGGCTTGTCAAGCTTGGTTTCCTCCGCTGGAACTATGTTTCCTTTATCGTCCCGCTCGAAGTCGGTGGTGTAGGGACATTCCGGGTAGCCGGAGCAGCCCAGGAACTCTCCTTTCTTGGTCAGCTTGACCACCAGCTCCCTGCCGCAGAGGGGGCATTGCAGGTCGGTGGACTCCTGCTGCATATCGTCTATGATGCGGGGGGCCTCGGAAAGTCGCTTCTTAAAAGGCTCATAAAATCTTTTCAGCAATGACACCCAGTCCTGCCGTCCTTCTTCCACCTTGTCCAGGTCATTCTCCATCTGGGCGGTGAATCCCACGTCCATTATGTCGGGAAAGGCGGCCACCAGGATGGAATTGATCATCTCTCCCAGGCCGGTGGGCTGGAAGCGGCGCTGTTCTTTTGCCACGTAGCTCCGCTCCTGGATAGTGGACAGTATCTGGGCATAGGTGGACGGCCTGCCGATGCCCCGCTCTTCCAGCTCCCGCACCAGGCTGGCCTCGGTGAAGCGGGGGGGAGGCTTGGTAAAGTGCTGCTCGGGAAGTAGCTCCAGCAGGTCCAGCCGGTCGCCTTCTTTCAAGGGCGGCAGCTCCTTGTCTTCACTTTTCTCTGCGTCGTCGTCCTGGGCCTCTTCGTAGACCGCGAGAAATCCCTTGAACTTTATCACCCGGCCGGTGGACCGGAACAGGTACTTATTTACCGGTATGTCCACCGTGGTCTGGTCGTAGACCGCGGGCTCCATCTGGCTGGCTGCAAAACGCAGGAAGATGAGCTCGTAAAGCCGTAGCTGGTCTCTTTCCAGATATGGGGCCACCTTGTCGGGGGTGCGCTCCATGGAGGTGGGCCGGATAGCTTCGTGCGCTTCCTGGGCCCCTTCCTTGGACTTGTAGGAGCGGGGCTTTTCCGGCAGGTACTTGTCGCCGAAGTTCTGCCGGATGTAGTCGCGGACCATCTGGAGGGCCGGCTCCGCCACCCTGGTCGAGTCGGTCCGCATATAGGTTATAAGGCCGACCGCTCCTTCCCCCACGTCCATGCCTTCATAGAGTCTTTGGGCGGTGGTCATGGTTTTCTTGGCGGTGAAGCCGAGCTTGCGGGCGGCTTCCTGCTGGAGGCTCGAGGTAATAAAAGGCGGAGGAGGGTTCCTTTTCCGCTCCTGCTTTATCACGTCCCCCACCACAAAAGGTTTGTCCGAGACAGTGTTTACGATTCCGTCCGCGGCGTCTTTGTCCGGAACATAGGTATACTTTGATTGGTCGAGAGGTATGAAAGCGTTTTTTTCTTTGTCGAACCTCTCGGGCGCTTCCAGGTTCTTTCCTTCAATGGACAGGAGCCGGGCGGTAAACTCCGGCGGGTTCCCCTTGTTCAGCTTTGCGTCAATGCTCCAGTACTCGCGGGGAGTGTGCTCCCTTATTGCCTTTTCCCGCTCGACCACCAGCCGCAATGCCACTGACTGGACCCTTCCCGCGGAAAGGCCGGTCTTGAACTTCTTGGAAATGATGGGACTGATCTGGTACCCCACCAGCCGGTCCAGCACCCGCCTCGCCTGCTGGGCGTTGAAACGGTTTTCGTCAATCTCGCCTGCTTGTTCGATCGCCTTTGTCACCGCGGGCCTGGTTATCTCGTTTATGAGAACCCGCTTCATGGGCTTGCCGCTTTCGGAAAGAAGCCGGGCGATGTGCCAGGCAATTGCCTCACCCTCCCGGTCCGGGTCCGGCGCCAGGTAGATTTCCTCCGCATTGCGGGCCGCCTGCTTCAGCTCGGTCGCGGTCTTCTTTTTCTCCGGCATGACCTCGTAGTCCGGCTCGAAATCCTTCTCCACGTCCACCCCGAGGTTCTTGCGCGGCAGGTCCACCAGGTGGCCTACGCTGGCCTTGACCTTGAAGTCCTTGCCAAGGTACTTCTCGATGGTTTTAGCTTTGGCGGGCGATTCAACTATCACCAGCTTGGACATCCTTTTATCCTCCTGCGTCGCGATTATAGCTTAAGCCCGCGACAGTCGCACATACCTTTTTCCGGGCAACGCCTTTACCAGTCCTGCCAGCTCCAGCTCCAGCAGGACGGAGCCCGCCTGGTGGCTGGAGACACCTGCCTGCCTGGCCAGAGCGTCCACATCCACCGTGCCTTCCCGGGCCGTTGGCACCAGCGCGTAAACCCGGCCCTGGAGGTCTGGCAGGCGCTTTGCTATGTCATCCTCTTTCTCTTTATCAGACTTATCCTCTTCCGCCAGCAGGGAGCCTACCGGCAGGAGATCACAGAGGATGTCCTCGGCACTCTCCACCAGCCGAGCGCCCTGTTTTACAAGGCTGTTGCCGATGCGGCCCCCACGCGAGCCCGCGTTGCCGGGAACCGCGTAAACCTCGCGGCCCTGGTCCAAGGCGTGTCTCACCGTGATAAGCGCACCGCTTTTCTCGCTCATGGCCTGCACCATTATGACCCCCTTTGCGAGGCCCGCGATGATCCGGTTCCGGCGGGGGAAGTTGCCCGCTTCCGGCCTGGTCCCCGGCGGCAGCTCGCTCACGACCGCTCCGTTCTCGACAATGTTCTCGTAAAGCTCCTGGTGCTCGGGAGGATAGACCACGTCCACGCCTGTGCCCAGCACCGCCACGGTTCGGCCTCCCGCTTTCAAGGCGGACCGCTGTGCGATCCCGTCAATCCCCCGGGCCATGCCCGAGTCTATAACCACCTGGTAGCGGGCGAGCCCGGCGGCCAGGGAGGCGGCCATGCTTTCTCCGTAAGGGTCCGGATTTCTGCATCCCACCATGGCGATGTAATCGTCGCCTTCCGGAAGGCTTCCTTTTATGTACAGGGCCAGGGGCGGGTCGGGTATCTGCCGGAGCGCTGCCGGGTACTCCGGCTGGTCCGGGCCCGCCACGGTAATGCCGTTTTCCCTGCAATACTCGAACTGACGCAGGAGCTTGTCTCTTTCCGCAGGGTCCAATAAGGCATCCCGCGTATCATCTTTCAGGCCCTTGACCCGGCGGAGGCTTTTCGCCGAGGCCTGGAAGATGTACTCCAGCCCGCCCATCTGTTTAATAAGCTTCATGCCGGTTACCGGCCCCACGCCGGGAGCGCGGGCCAGCCGGAGCCATAAAACGCTTCTTTGTTCCTGCTCGTTCATAAACCTTCTTCCCGTCCCGAAATCGAGTTACTTTTGTAAACCCGAACCACGGACGCTGTCAAGCGGAGGAAGTTTTGTAACGCTCTTTTCTCTTTTCAAACTTCGGAAAAAGCTTTAAAAGAAAACAATCTTTGAAAACCTCATCCCGGCCTTTTTACTGAAAGAGTTACGATTATGTATCACGATGTTAAAAGGAGCAGATAAGCATACATTGCGCCTTTAAAGGGGGTGGCAAAAATGCCCGAGCTTCCGGACGTGGAGGTTTTCAAAAGACACCTGGATTCGACCTCGATGGGTCAGCGTATCGAAACCGTAAAGGTAAGAAACGACAAGGTGCTGGAGGGCACCACGGAGAAGAAGCTCCGGCAAGCCTTGAGCGGAAAAAGATAAACCAACGAAGCTCGTACTTCTGTCCATCCTGTCAGGGCCAAGCCCTTTAGGCTTTAAGATAAAGCCCTCAACACGAAAACTTCTTCTCCAGCCGTTTTAGCTCCGCTTTCAGCTCCTGTAGCTTGGGCGCGGCTTCGGGATCGTCTATCAGGTTGTTTTTCTCTCCCGGGTCTTTTTTCAGGTTGAAAAGCTCGTCCTTGAAGCGGTCTTCGAGGTAGTTGATGTACTTGAAGTCGGGCGTACGCACGGCGCGAATGGGCGGATGGGGAAAGCCCAGGTCGTCGAAGTACTCGTACAGGAACGAGTCGCGCCACTGTACTTGTTTGCCCTGCGAGAGCTCCATGTAGCTTTTGCCCTGCATTCGTGCGGGCGGCTCTACTCCCGCGGCAGCGACCAGGGAAGGCGCGAGATCAATGTTTAACACCATCTCGTCCACTTTGCGCCCTCCCTCCGGTATGGCGCGGGGAAAGCGCATGAGGTGGGGAATGCGGATGCTCTCCTCGTAAGCATAACGCTTGTCTATAAGGCCGTGCTCGCCCCAGAAGTAGCCGTTGTCCCCGGCGTACACGATAAGCGTGTTCTCGGAAAGGCCATTGTCGTCCAAGAACTGCAACAGGCGGCCCACGCTGTCGTCCACTCCCATCAGGGCCTCGTAGTAATGCTGTTGATTCTTTTCAAAGTGGAGCCGCTGCGGCACGTGCACCAGTCCCATGGGAAGGTCCTTTTCGTTGTCCTTCATGCGATGGAAGGACACATCGTCGAGCGCGCCGTCGTAACGCTCCGGCGGCGTAAACTTATGATGGACCGCCTTGTGGGAGAGATAGAGGCAGAAGGGTTTGTCCTTGTTCTTTTTCAAAAAGTCCAGGCTGTAGTCGGTCAGCACGTCCGTGATGTATCCCTTCGACTTCTTCTTCTTGCCGTCCACCACCAGGGGGCAGTCGTGGTAAATGCCCTGGCCGGTGCCTATGGTAAACGATACCATGCGGTCGAGCTTGCCCTGGCCCACCATGTCCGGAAGCCCGCCCCTGCCCGGCATGTGCCACTTGCCGATAAAAGCGGTGCGGTATCCCTGCGAGTGAAGCACCTCCAGGAAGGTGAGGTTCGACTCCTTCCACGGCGTCAGGTTGTTCTGGACGCCGTGACAGCGGGCATACTGGCCGGTGAGGAATGACGCGCGGCTGGGGCTGCATAGCGAAGTCGTAACAAAGGAGTTCTCGAAGTGGACTCCTTCAGCGGCCAGCCGGTCCATGTTCGGCGTCTTGAGCCAAGGCTTGTCCATAAAGCCGAAAGCGTCCCACCGGTGGTCGTCCGTCAGGATAAAGATGATGTTCGGCTTCGTGCCCGCTCCCGCTCTCATAAACGGTGAAAGGGTCCCTGCCGCAGCGCCCGCGGCCGCGCCCTTTAAGGCGTCCCTGCGATTTACTTTAAACCCGCTCATTCATAAACCTCCTTTCGCGCCTCCAATTTATGGAAGGCGGGGATTATCGGTTACCACTTTCCTTTATAACGCAAGAAGCTCCTTACGAGCAAATTTTCGGAAAAGTGGATGCTTGATGGATTGCAAAATTTTTTGAACAATTTCATTTCAACAGCGCAATGCTGAAAGGAGGAAGTCCCAGGTCAATAGGAGATACCCCCAGGACCTTGTCCGCGGCCGTGGTGTCTATAATGACCACGCCGGGGTCTTTGGCGCTCCGGTCGCAGACCAGCAGTTGCCCCCGGTTGGAAAGGGCGATGTCCCACAATGCGTATCCCTTTTCCGCCTGGTAGACCGATCCCTGCTCGCGCACGCCGGTTTGGGGGTTGAATGCGACCAGCTTGGAGCGGAAGTCCGCGGAGTCAATGGTGGCGTACGCGCGCGTCGAGTTCAGGACCTCGAAGTCGGCCACGTTGCCGGCCAGCGCGGACTCGCTAATAAGAAAGCCGGCGGACGTGTTGGTTACAGGGTCCACTGCCTCGATGCCGCCGTTCGGGTCGTTATAGCTTCCGGGACTGCTCGCGCTTCCCACCACCAGCGAGCTCAACGAGTCGCTGTAGAGCACGTCTGTTACCGGATTGGAGCCCGTGAGCTCTATATCCGCGACCACCGAGTCAGTGGTCGTATCTATGACAACCATCATGCTGTGGTCCGGCGCGGTCCAGCCGCTTTCACGCTCCAGCATCTGGACGGCCACGTACAAGGTCGAGCCCACGAGCTCCATGCCGCTCATCTCGGGTATGCCGTCCTTGCCTCCGTAAGCTCCCAGGTCAATGGAGCCCAGCTTCTCGCCCGTAACCGGGTTAATGATCCAGAGGTCCCTGCACTCGTATCGGGAGAGGTATGCCTTGCTCTCGCTCACGAACTCGAGGTCGTGCGGGTTGGAGGGGTCGCATGACCCGTCCGCCACCGAGTACTGTTTTTTCAAGGAAAAGTCCTTTTTCCTGAGCACCGAGATGCTGTCATAGGTGTATCGGTTTAAGACGAACACGTAGTCGCCGTAGCTCTTGGCCACCGGGTCGGGGCTTATCACCTCCGCGGCCCAGGCCGGGTCGGGCGAGTAGGTGTGGTAGTCGTCAAGATCAATAACGCCGAAGCCTCCGGATATGGAGTAGTCGGTGGCGGCCACGAAAGCCGCGTAATGCCGGGGGTCGGCGCTGGTGTCATCCTGGCGGGGAATTGCGCCTCCCGAGTCCATGTTGCCGGCCGGATCGGGCAAAGGTCCGCATCCCGTGAACACGAGCAGGGCGGACAACAAAGCAAGCACCAATCCCGCGGCCGCTGCTTTACTTCTCTTTTTCCATGTCGCGGTCCTGTTTTTCATTCCGTCATCTCCACTTGGCCTGGACGGTTATAAACCCCATCCGGCCGGGCATGGGATAGCCCGCCACGTCCGAGACGCGGTCGTCGTTCATATTCCGGGCCTCCCCCGTAAAAGAAAGCACTGTCTCGTTTTCGAGATAATAGTCCACCCTCATGCCCAGATTCAGTATCCGCCGGTCCTGGACCTCGTAGAGGTTGGCCCGGTCCCAGTAGTTGCCGCTCATGTAAGTAAACTCGGCCCAGGTATTAAACCTTTCAGTAGGAATATAATCAACGCGGGCGTGGGCCTCGTGCATGGGCCGCATGGGAAGGGCGTTTCCCTCCCAGTAGGGCACGTCCCCCTGGTCTACCGCGCTCTGGAAGGTGTAATTGCCGGAGACGCGGAAGTCAACAAAGGTCCGGCAGTTGAACGAAAGCTCGTGTCCCCAAATTTGCGCGGCCCCCACGTTCGCGGGCATGACCGTCCGTTGCGAGTTCTGGAAGAACACAATCAGGTCTTCTATATGACTGTGAAAGTAAGCGTACTCGAAAAAGACATTGCTGACCGGGCCTATGCCTTCGCCCTGGTAGACGAACCCGGCGTCGTAATTTACGCCCTTCTCCGGCTTCAGGTCGGTGTTGCCTACCGCCACCCCCCGGTCGCCGAAAAGCTCGTAAAAGGTGGGGACCCGGTAAAACCTGCCCGCGTTGGCCTTTACAGCCAGCGAATCGCTCAAGCGCCAGATGATCCCCCCTGAGGGGCTGGTGAAGTTCAGGGTATCGGTGTTGTCGCCCGCCGCACCGGGGCCCTGGAAGTACGGGTCCCCCTCCAGGTAATTTTGGTACTGCTCCTGCCGGACTCCGGCCTGGACGGTGAGCTTGTCGGAGGGTTCGGTGTACTCGGCCTGGAACACGCCGGAGAGTATCACCCGTCTCTGCTGTTTGCCCTCGTGGTCCTCGGGCTCGGTATGGACCGACTGGAAGCGCTGCTCCCGGTACCCGCCATAACCGGTTATAACCAGTCCCTCCAGCGGGCTGCGCCAGATGCCTTTCACCCGCACGCCCGCAGAGGCGCTCCGGTCATCGTGTTCCTCCGGAGCGCCGGTGCCGAGATCCCCTTCCGGATCGCTCCACAGCCTGCTCTCGTAAGAGCCGTCCGCAGCTAAAGAAAGGTCCAGCGCTCCCTCCAGCACCGACCGGTTTCTGAGCTTTACGTTCGCTGTGCCGCGCCGCGTTAGAAGGCTCGTCTCCTCCGCCTGCCGGCGCTGAAGTCCGGGCATACCCTGGTCCTTGTAATGCAGCGCCATCACGGAGGAGACCTCCCATTCCCCGGCGTCGCCCGCTCCGCGCACCGCCAGGTCATAAGACTCGAACCCGTTGTTCTTGCGCACCTCCTCGAAGTCGTCGGCATCGTTTAAGGGAGTGCCGTTGTCGTTCTCATAGGTGAAATCACCCCGGCTTGTCATGTAGCTCGCGAAAGCCAGAAGGTTTATGTCTCCGGCCGGGCCGGCAGCGAGCGCAGTGGCCTTGTAAGTCCCGTAAGAGCCCGCTGATGCGCTCATGGAGTAGCTCTCCTCCATGTCCTTGCGGGTCACCAGGTTCACGGCGCCGCCGATGCCCGCCTCACCGAAGTCGGGGGGAACAAAACCCCGAAAGACCTCGATGTACTCGACGCTGTCCAGGGGAAGGTCCGCCATATCGGTCATGCCGGTCATGGCGCTGTTTACCGGAACGCCGTCCACGTAGACCTGCACCTGGTTGGGGTTTGCTCCGCGTATGGACACGGTGGCAAAGTCGCCCAGACCGCCGTAGCGGTTCACCTTTACGCCCACGGTCTTGTCCAGCACGCCGGCAACCGTATCCACCCGGGAAGGGGCCTCACCTGTTTCGATGACCTTCATGAACTTGGTAGGGTTCTCAGCCTCCCGCTCGCTCAGGTGCTGCTCGCCCTCCACTACGATGGCCTCCAGTTCGATAGATGAGCCGGCTTCCTCCGCAGTGGCACCGTCCTGGACGTTTGACTGGGCAGGTTCTTTTTCCTTTTCTTCTTTGTTGTTCTGACCGAGGGCCGGGGTGCTGAAGAGGTACAAAATGGCAAAGAAGACCGCGGCTCCCGCGAGCAGGGCCTTGCGTAAATCCTGTTTACGGGCTTTTCTAAAGGATCGGGGTTCAGATGATGTATGCTTGTAAAAAGCGGTTTTTTTTAAACGGGGCAATGCCTTCTCCCTTTCCGCGAGGATGCCGGACATTAGCTGTAAGGCAGGTCTCCTGGCTTAAGGATCAATGCGACGGCCGGCCTTCCCAGGTCTTCCCCCAGTGGCGTTACTAGCCGCGCTCCCCTGTTACAGTTGCGGGTCAGCTCCGGAATCTCACCGGATTCCCTCTTGGCCCTTTCGGGCTCACCTCACAGCCGGGATCAATGATAACCGCGCTTTTCTCTGTCGTCAAATTGCCAACCGGCCGGGTGTCTGGTAACTTATTGTCAAAGTATTTTCGCGTACTGAGGAGGGCATTAATCATGGGTCTTGATCCCGATCTGTTAAATAAGCTGGTCTGTCCCCGCTGCCACGGACCGTTGCGCGTCCACGGCCGGGACGAGGGCCTGGACTGTAAAGCATGCGGGTTGCGCTACCCGGTCGAGCGTTTCGGGGAAGACGCTTATGTACCGGACATGATAATCGAGCACGCCAAGCCCATAGGGAGCGACAATGACAACGGAGGATGAGACCTCCCGCATCCTGGTGGTCCAGACCGCCTTCTTGGGGGACGTGGTACTTATAACGCCCCTGCTCCGGGCCTTGCGGGAGAGGTTTGCAAACGCCCACATAACTTTTATGGGAAACCCCGGCGGAAGCGCCATATTAGACGGCCTCTCCTGCCTGGACGAGGTGATCGTATACGACAAGAGAAAAACCGAAAAGGGGCTGGCCGGACTCCGCAAAAAGGCGGCAGAGCTCAAGGAGAAGAACTTTGACACGGCCATCTGCGCCCACCGTTCCCTCCGAAGCGCCGCCCTTCTCAAGCTCGCCGGCATACCCCGCAGGATCGGGTTCGCAAACTCAGCCTTTCCGTGGGTTTTCCAAAACCGGCTCCCGAGAGACAACTCCAGGCACGAGGTCGAGCGGAACCTGGCCCTGCTAGGACCCCTGGGAGGACCGCCTCCGGATTTCGACCCGAAACTGGAAATGCCCGCTTTTGATCAAGCCTCCGAGTTCGTCTCCGGCAACGGGGACCGGCCCCGCCTCGGCATATGTCCCGGCAGCATCTGGAACACCAAAAGATGGCCGGCGCCCAGGTTCGGCAAGGTGGTGCGCGCCCTCCGGGAGGAGACCGGGGCCGACATCTACCTTCTGGGCTCGAAGGAAGACCGGGCGGTGTCCTCCGAGGTGGAAAAGGAAGCGGGTGTCGAAGTCCATAACCTTACCGGGACGACCTCTCTGAAGGAATGGATTGCAGTAATGTCGAAGATGGACCTCGTAATCACTAATGACAGCGCTCCCGTCCATATCGCCGGCGCGGTGAACGTGCCGGTGGTGGTCATATTCGGTCCCACCACTCCGAGGCAGGGTTTCGCGCCCTGGTTCAACCACAGCCGGACGGTGGAGGTGGACCTTCCCTGCCGACCCTGCGGTGAACACGGCGCGAGGCGCTGTCCGGAAGGACACTTTTACTGCATGGAGCTTATCGAAACCGACAAGGTGCTGGCAGCCGCCCGGGGTTTGCTGGAGGAGGGCTGATGGAGCCTCTCTCCGTGGCCGTGGTCTGCCTGAACGAAGAGGACCGCATAAAAGAATGCCTGGAAAGCGCGGCGTTCGCGGACGAGATCGTGGTGGTGGACTCGGGCAGCGCCGACCGGACCGTGGAGATCACCAAGGATTATACCGGCCGGGTGTTTCACCGCGAGTGGCAGGGCTGGAAGGACCAGAAGAAGTGGGCGGCGGACCAGTGCTCCCATGAATGGGTCCTGACCCTGGACGCGGACGAGGTCATATCCCCCGAGCTAAAAAGCTCCATGCAGACGGCTCTGGAAAGCCCGGAACCGGAAGTCAACGGCTATACCTTTTCCCGCCGGACCTTCTACCAGGGCAGGTGGATCAGGCACTGTGGCTGGTACCCGGACCGCAAGCTCCGGCTCTATAAAAAGTCGCAAGCCCGTTTCGGCGGCGAGGACCCGCACGAGGTCATCCGGGTTACCGGCAAGACCGGACACCTGGGAGGAGACCTTTATCACTACACCTACCGGGACCTCCGGCACCACGCTTCCCAGCTCGCAAGATACGCCGCGGTAAACGCAAACGTGAAGCATAAAAAAGGAGTCCGCTTTAAAACAAGCGATCTCGTTTTTCGTCCTCCCTATACCTTCTTCAAAACCTACATCCTGAAGCTGGGGGTACTGGACGCCATGCCCGGCTTTATCATTTCGGTAATGAACGGCTATTACACCTTCCTGAAGTACGCCCGCCTGTGGGAGCTTGGCAGGGAGAAGAAATAGATGAGGGGAGGAGGACTTAACGGCTTTCCCCGGCGGCGGATAGGCGACATCCGGTGGGAGATCCAGCCGGGGATGGAAGACCATCTTTTGTATCTTCTGGAAGAGTTCAACCGCTCCCGCCAGGACCGTCGGCTCATGGGTCTCCGCGACACGCCCGCGGGAGCGGACGCCTTCAAGCTGAAGACCAACCGGCCGGGCCTGGCGGGCGAGCTTTTCGTCAAGGTCTATCCCCGCCAGGGCAGGGACCGGTACCTGGGACTTTTGGGGCAGAGCACTGCGCGGCGGGAGTGGAAGATGGCCTTCGAACACACCCGGCGGGGGTTGCCGGTGGCGCGGCACCTGGCCCGGGGTGTAAGAGGAAACCCGGTGGCGCCATCGGAAGAGTACGTGGTGCAGGAGTCCCTGACCGGACTGGAGCCGCTCTCCGAGTACCTGCACTCCACCTTCCTGCCGGAATTGCCCGGGGTGAGGCCGCAGGACAAAAGACGCGTCATAAAAGACCTGGCGGAGCTGGTCCGCAAAATGCACGACCGCGGCATCTCCCGGCCGGGCATGGACCCCAAAAACATCATGGCCGCGCCCCGCTCCGGCGGAGGCGTCAGCTTCGTGTTCGTGGACCTCGCCCGCGCCAGGCTCAGAAAGGAAAGAAAAGGGTTCTCCCCCGAAGAAAGATTGCTCGAGCTGGCCCGGTTCCACAAGAGCTTCTCTCCGCTTTTAAGCCAGAGCTACCGGCTCCGCTTCTACCGGGAGTACTTCCGCCAGGACGACCTCGACCACTCCGATTTCCAGGAGATGGTGAAAAAGATAATAACCCTTTCCAGCCGCCTGGCCCGCCGCGAGGAGAAGTACGTAACCAGGGCGGTGAAACAAAGGGAGGACCCTTTCTTCTGGTGCGATTACAACGGAGAGCGGGTGTTCATGAGGAAGCCTTTATACCAGAACTCGGTGCTGGAGATAGTGGACAGGACAAACCAGGGGGAAGCCTTGAACCGGGTGCGGGTAAAAAGGGTGGGAGGAGAGCCTCCGGTTGAGCTTCTGCTTTTAAAGCTCGATGCCGGGACTAACGCCGGCCCGCGGCACGGCCCGCCCCGCCGCGGGTTTATCATGAGCGCGCTCCTGGACCATCACGGCATTTCCCATTACCGGGTCATGGCCGCTCTCCAGAAAAAGGACGGCTCCGGTTTCATGCTCTCCTCGGTGCCCGGCCGGAGCGATTACAACCTGGCCGAGTACCTGGCCCGGCGGGTGGCTGAGGAGTTCTCCGGCCTTTACTGGGACCGGAAGTTCCTGATCCGGGTGGCGAGGTTTATGATGAACCTGCACGAGGCGGGATGGTACTTTCCCCGGCCGGCGGGCGACGATATCTGGATCCGGACCACCGAGGACAACACCCACGAGGTCAGGCTTTTGACCCTGCATAAGCTGCGGCCCCTGCTACGACACCGGCCGGAGCTATACCTCAGGAACATATTCGACCTCTGGCACGTCCTGCCCATCTCCCAGGCCGACGGGATCGTGCTGGCAGAGGAGTATATGAGGTTCTCGCCCTACTTCGGCGGGCAAAGA
>JAWOBU010000147.1:0-7992 GCA_046484135.1 bacterium | reverse complement strand
CGGTGTCCGGTGTCGCTCATGAACTCCTTGAGCCGGGCCATGACCCTGCTCTCGGTGCCGCTGTCCGAGGAGTGCACGTCAGTGGAAAGGTTCCGGTCCGCTTCATCCACGATCACCAGCACGTTCCCCAAAGCCTGAATGATACCCAGCACCCGTTCCAGGTTCGATTCAGTGGACCCCACCCATTTCTCCCGGAACCCCTTGAGCTTGACACAGGTAAGACCGCTCTCGCGCGCGAACGCCTCCGCCAGAAAGCTCTTGCCCGTGCCCATGGGACCCACCAGCATGATCCCCATGGGAATCCTGCGTACCCTGCCCTGCCGGATGGAATCTGCCACCGAAAGCAAAAGGTCCTTGACCTCGGACAAGCCGCCCACCGACTCGAAACCATAATCCCCCTCGATCACCTCGACCAGGCCCATGCACTCGCGCTCGATCACTTCCTTCTTCTTCTCGGAAACCAGCTCGAGCCGAAGCGGCTCCTTCGAGTCAGCGCAGTTCTTGAAAATGGACTCGATCTGGATGCGGGAGAGCCCCCCGGTCATGTCCGCTATGTCCTTGGTTTCCGGTCCTTCCACCTGGTACTTGTCGCGGGAGTAATCTATAAAACGGGCCCGCTCGTCCGTGTCGGGCAGTCCGAGCCGGATGCTCATCACCTGGGGCTGGCTTCTTATCTTGCGGTGGACCTCGGCCAGGCTCTCCGCGATCATGATCACTATGTTGTCAGACGCCATGAGGCCGGGGTCGCCGGACCATTGTTGCAGGGCCACCAGGCAGGACCGGTCTTCAGAAGACAGGTAGGACAGGTCTCCCTCCGGCACGAGTGTCTCCACGTAATCCAGGACCACAGCGCCGCGGTTCTTCCGGTCGGTGATGAACTCGCCCACCAGGCCCAGCGCCTGACTGGGCAGGGAAGGCGTAACCCCGCTCCATTCCGGGTGCCCGCGGGCCTTGCGCACCAGGTTCACCCGATCTTGAAACCGCGTCCGCATACCGGGATCGGCAAACCCCATTCCCTCGGTAACATTGTAGAAAAGGACCGTGTCCTTGGTCCGGGCCAGGAAACGCACCAGGAACTCCCGGAGGGTGATGTACTCGACGCTCCCGCCCTGCCTCCATTCCACCAGGTCGCCCACGTTGGAATGAAGAAGAAACTGGCTCGCCTCACCGGACAAGTAGCCCTGCCGGAGTCTCTCCGCCCAGGGGGGAAGTATGAGCGTGTTCTCGTTCATGGTCCGGCTATTTTTTCACCGCGAACATGTTGGCTTCTTCTGTGGAGGCCCCTGCAAGGTCGGCGTCCACCAAAAAGGCCGCGTAAAGGTTTGCTTCCGCCAGGCTCGCGCGTTGCAGAGAGGCCCTGGAAAGATCGGCCCGGGAGAGGTTTGCCCGGTCGAGGTTTGCGTCGGACAGGTCTGCTTTGGAGAGGTCGGCCATTGCCAGGTTGACTCCGCGCAGGTCGGCGCCTGCGAGGTTGAAGTTCTCGAGGTTTTCGGTAGAGAGGTCCATGTCGCAAAGACAGGGGATGCGGTCCGGGTGCTTCTCCCGGTACTCGTTCCACCTTTCCGCTCCCAAAAGAGCCAGCGACTTCCACTGGTTATTAGTCATCTCACCCTTGGACATTCAAATCCCTTTTGCTCTCTCCATTACTGAGTCCGGGAATGTTGTCTTGAAGAGGTTCGCGCCGCTGAAATCTGCGTCATCGAGCCGGCAGTTTTCAAAGGCCACGTTAAAGAGGTTCGCGCGGCTAAAGTTTGCGCCTATAAACACGGAGTCCCGGATGGTGGCCCCGAACAGGTCTATTTCGGTAAGGTCGGCTTTAGAAAAGTCGGCATCCACCAGCCGGGCGGCGTACAGGTCGGCCCGTAAAAGCTCGGCGCCGGCCAGGACAGCTCCGCTCAAGTCCGCGTAAGCCAGCACCACGCCGGTGAGCTTTGCCCCTGAGAAGTCCGCTCCTGACAGGTTGACCTTCTTCAACTCCGAGCCCGTGAAGTTCGCGTTTTTAAAGTCCGCCTTCTTAAACGACGCGCCCAGAAGGCACGAGTTGTTTATGTCCAGGCCTTCGCCCCTGCTCTCGGAGAAATCAGTGTTTACCGCCAAAGCCACCGGCATGACCGCGGGCGGAACCTCGCAACCGTGGCCGCTCTCACTCTCCGCCAGTACGGCCCCCCGGAGGTCCGCCTGCTCCAGGTTGGCCCCCTTTAAGTGGACGCCGGAGAGGATGGCCCCTCTAAGGTTCGAAAGCGTGAGGTTTGCCGCCAACAGGTCCGCGCTTTGCAAATTGCTTTTCGATAAATTGCTCTCCGCCAGGTTCGCTTTCTTCATGAGCGCGTCAGCGAGGTTGGCGTTTTCAAGGTCTGCGCCGGCCAGGTTCACGCCGTCCAAGTTCGAGTCCTCGAGATTGATGCCGGCAAGCTGCATGCCGTGCAGGTCTTCCCCCGAAAGGTCGGGAACCTGGTCAGGATGGGCCTTCCGAAAGGCGTTCCACTCCTCCACCCCTTTATTCAGTAACTCTCTCCATCTGGCTTGCAAAACCTTCCCCTCTCTGCTCCCGATTATAGAACAACGTCCGCTTTTTTAGCAAGCCGGAAAAAAAAGCCCCTCCTCTATAGATAAAAAGGAGGGACCTTTAAAAGATTATTATTTTTCAATGATCACTTCAGCATATCCCTGCCGTAGCCCAGGATGTTCCTGGCTATGATGAGCATCTGGATTTGTCCCGTCCCCTCGAAGATGTCGTTTATCTTGCAGTCGCGCATCCATTTTTCGACCAGGAGCTCGGTGGAGTATCCTTTGGGGCCCAACAGCTCGACGCACTTCTGGGTCACCTGGGTGGCGGCCCTTCCCGCCTTGGCCTTGGCCATGGACGCTTCCAGGCTGTTCCTCTCTCCGGTGTCCAGCATGCTGGCCGCCCGCCAGGTCAGAAGCCTGGCAACCTCGAGGTTGGCCTCCATGTCCATGACCTCGCGCTGGACAAGCGACAGCTCGTGGTGGCTCTTGGTGTAAGGGAAGGTAAAGCCTTCCTCTTCCAGCCGGTCCTTGGTGAACTCGAGCGCCGCCCGCGCCACACCCAGCGCCATGGCGGCCACCAAGGGCCTCGTGTTGTCAAAGGTCTTCATGACCCCCTTGAAGCCGCCTTCCGGCTTGATCTCCGGGGAACCCAGAATGTTGTCGTAAGGAATGCGGCAGTCCTCGAATACTATGGCCGCGGTGTCGGAAGCACGGATGCCCAGCTTGTCTTCCAGCTTGGTGAGCGTCATGCCGGGCGTGCCTTTCTCCACCACAAAGCTCTTGATGGCCTGCCTTCCCTTGCTCTTGTCCAGGGTCGCCCATACCACGATCGCACCGGCCTGCTCGCCGCCGGTTACGAATATCTTCTCGCCGTTCAGAATCCACTCGTTGGTTTTCTCGTCCAGGGCCGCGGTGGTGGATATGGCGGAGGAATCGGAGCCGGCGCCCGGCTCTGTAATGGCCATGGCCGCGTACTTCTGTCCGAACCTCTCCTTCTGCTCGGGGGTCGCCACAGCATCAATGGCGGCATTTCCCAGGCCGCGGCCGGGTATGGCCAGCATGAGACCCGCGTCTCCCCAGCACATCTCCTCCGCGGCCACCACCATGGTGACTCCCGCCCCCTTCTGGGACTTCTTCTCTTTCTCCTCAGGTTTCTCCTCTTCCTTCTTCTCCTTCTTCTTGGCGGAGCCACCGCCCATGCCCTGGGCCATCATCTGGGCGATGCTCTGGAGCTCTTCCACCGTGTCGTGCTCGTGCTCGTAGGAGTCGTACTTCCTGGAAAGGTTTCTGAACATTCCTGCCGCCAGGCCGTGCACCAGCTTCTTGGTTGCTTTTGCGCCTGCGGGAAGCTCAAACTCTATCATGACAAACCTCCTTGGCTATGAGTAAAAGAAGTCTTATACCAGCGCCAGCCCTTCCAGGCTGGAGAAGGACCGGGCGTTCCGGAACCACAGCTCGACCGGATGCTCCCGGATGTAACCGTGGCCGCCCAGTATCTGGACCCCGTAGTCCGCGATCTTCATGGACTGGTCCGCGCAGTAGGCCTTGGCCAGGCTCGCGTCCCTGGTCGCGTCCTGGTTGTTGTCCAGACGCCAGGCAGACCGCCACGCCAGAATCCGCATCCCGTCTATCTCCATGGCGCTTTCGGCCAGCATAAAGGCTATGGCCTGCCTGCTCGCTATGGGCTCGCCGAACGCGTAGCGCTCTTTGGCATAGTTAAGCGCGTAAAGGTGCGACGCCCGGGAGACTCCCACCGCCATGGAGCACAGCATGGTCCGGGCTATATTCAAAAGCCGCATGTAGTCTATGCCGCAGCCGCCGCCTACTCTGCGGTCAACCGGGACCTCGCAGTCCTTGAAGCTGACCGGATAAAGCGGGAGCGGCCGCAGGCCCATGTACTCCTCCCGCTCTCCCACGGTCATGCCGGACGTGCCCTTGTCAACAATCACGGCCTCGACCGCGCTCGGGCCGGCGCCTTTGGCAGTGGTCGCGTACACCAGTATCTGCTCCGCCCGGTCCCCGAGCGGCACCATGGTCTTTTCCCCGTTCAAGACTATCTTGTCTCCCGATATCTCCGCGGTGGTCTTCAGGTCCAGCGGATCAAAGGCAACGCGGGGCTCCATGATCGCGGAAGTAGCCGGGTAAAACTGTTCCCCGCAGAACTTGGGAAGCCACTCGTTTTTCTGCTCCTCCGTGCCGAACTCGAGGATGGGAACCATCATGCAAAGCGGCGAAAGCGCGCCCAGGGCAAGGCTCATGTCCCCCGCGGCAAGCTCCTCCGCCATGATCGCGCCCGTTACTATGGAACGGCCCAGCTCGTAGCCGCCGTAGCACTCGGGAACCGCGTTCGAGCAGATACCGAGCTCCCATACCTTGTTCAGGATGTCGTCCGGAAGCTCGGCCTTTTCGTCGCAATCGCGCGCAACCTTGTAAAGCTCCTCCTGGCCGAACTTGGCGAACATGTCCCGAATCTGTCTCTGGTCTTCGTCAGGACTGAACTCCATAATCATACACCTCCATCTTTATAATGCTTCAGCGGGCCGTTTGATATGTACATGTCTTACAGCCAAAGTGGATTCTACTTAAAAAATTTACCGTTTGTCAAGAATTTTAAATTGCGCTGGAAAAATAAAGAGATTTGAAAAGCGGCTTCAGTCAGGAATGAGCTGTTTTTCTTTAAGTCGCGATCAATTCATCCAGAAGCTCTTTGGTCCGGCCGGCAAGCTCCGGCCAGGCAAAGCTCCGGATGTAATCGTGATGGGGGACGGGCCGAAAGCCGCCTTGCAAAAAGATATTGAAAAAATCCAGAAGCGCTTTTTCGTCCTCCGGCTCCACCACCCGCGCAAGCCCGCTGTTCCCGGCGGTCTTTGCTATCTCGCTTTCCCGGGGACCATAGACCAAAAGCGGCTTTTGCGAGTAAAGATAATCAAAAAGCTTCAGGTTATGGTATCTCTCTTTGCCGGGCAGAAGCTCGTTCACCTGTATATTAAGGTCGCTTTCCATGAGAAGCTCGAACGCCTTTTGCGCGGGCACAAAACCGGTGAAGCGTATTCCCAGCTTCTTCCGGTCCATTGATTCGATTGTCTTTTGAAGCTCGGGGTATACCTGGCCCACCATGCGCAGCTCCACGTCCCTGGCCGACTCGGCGGCCGCCCGGTCCATGGCCCGGATAAGAAGAGGCGGGAACAGGGAAGCGTGGTTCACGCTACCGAGGTGCGTAATCACCGTCTTGTTTTTGTCCTGTCGTTCCTTCGGCTTTTCCGGGAAGTCTTCGGGGTCGAACCCGTTGGTGATGACTTCTATCTTTTCTCCGGCTACGCCGAGCCTGCACGTGAACATCTTTGCAAAGGCCTCCGTGTTCGCGATGATGCGGTCCGCCCGGCGCGCGAGATTCTTTTCCAACCGCTCTTCCAGTCTTTGCTTCAGCTTCTTGAGCATGGAGTCCTTGATGCTCACCATCTTTTCCGGGTGGTACGACCACTCGTCCCGGTAATCAAAAACAAGCGGAAGCCCGGTCCATGCCTTCACCGCCGCTCCCACGAGAAAGGACGGGAACTCGGGCGCGGAGCAGACGATTGCGGCGACCTCGTGTCTCCGGGCCGCCCGGAGCGCGGGCCACACCGCGCACACCGCCCATAACGCGGTAATGTTCGGGACCACGGGGACGTTCATGATCCGGCGGAGCCGGGCGAGTAGCGGGCCATGGCCGGAGCGGGACACCGGTTCCAGGCTGGCCGTCCGGATGACCTCGGTGCTGGGCGGTACGTCCTTCATGAGACTTTCGTCCGAAAGAGGGTTGTTGATCCGGGAGGAGGTAATGACCACGGACCGCCAGCCGGCCCGCTCCAGGTACTTCACGAGCTTGGTGACGCGGCGGGAGGCGGCGCCCCCAAAGGGCGGGAATGCATAGTTGATGAGTAAAAGCGCGGGCATGGCTTTCCTCTCAAAGTCGTTCGGGTGTTGCAGGCTTGCCTTTCAGAAAGAACATGGTCGTAAGGAGAAGAAAATAAGGCACGAGAGCCGCGAGCCCGAATATGACTGACTCGCGGGCGGCCGGCAAAAGGAGCACGAAGACCCAGTGGACAATGATGACGTAGCGTGCCCGGATGGCGGGCGGCGGCTCTTCCGCCCGTACGGCGAGTATGATCCAGGTCAGGTTCCAGCCGAACAGGGTGGCCGCGGAATGAAGGCTCAACACGTACCCGCTCGGGTAATGGGGAAAGAGCCACAGCACCAGTATGTACGCGATGCCGGTCAGGGACCCGAGTACCAGGAAACAAAGCGAAGAGAGAAGCAGGCTCCACTGAAAGTTGCGCTCGCTCTTTTTAACGTGGTAGTAAGTAACAACGATAACGGTGGCGAAAAGAACGAGGGCCATGAGAAGCTGATATGGATACGCTTTGAAGATGATAAAAAAGAAAAAGAAGATGACGCCGATGTTAAGCCCCCAGAAGCAGAACTCGGAAAGCGCCCGGGAGTAGGCACGGCCGCTCTTTTCGATTCCCCGGAACAGAAAGGAGAAGTTCATGAGCGAGATGGGAAAAGAAAACCCCAGAAAGAAGACGTGAAGGTCGAGCTTTTCGAGCTGAAAGAACTCCAGGTAGTGGTTGTTGAGCATGGCCAGGGCACATATGAAAAGCCCGATGGAAAGACACAAAAGCGAAGCCTGCTCGAACTTTTCCGAGGTCGGCCTCTTTTTGAAAAAATCAAGGGGAAAGAAAGAGAACTTCCTCCACCGCGTGAACTCGACCATGGCCGAAAGAATAAGAGCGCTAACCACCGCCAGCAGGAACGACCCGAACGCCGCGGCAAAAGAGAAAACCAGGCAGGCCACGTAAAAGGTGGCGCCTTCCAGGGCCAGGTCCCGCCGGTTCCAGAGATACGTAACAATAAGAAGACCGCCGCAGGTAAGGTTGAAAAGGAAAACGTGAAGCACGGTAAAGCTGGTTACCAGGCCGTTCTCTACGATCCCGGCAACCACTGCGCAGGCAATGGACAAGATGAGGGTCATAAACAAAAGCAGTCTTAAAGACCTGGCCAAGAGTTCTCTCCTTAGGAAAATCCTGCGGCTTTAACCGGCTTGTTCACGGTCTATTAAAGTATCATTCCAGGCTCTCGGCAAAGACTTCAACCGCTGCAAGTATGTCCTCCCTTTCAATCCCCAGGTGAGTCACCGCCCGGAAATACTCGCCGGACATGGCGTTAACCAGCACTCCGCGCTCCTTTAAACGGCCGCCGTACTCCACCGCGTTAAGGCCATCTGCGGTAACGTTCGCGAACACCATGTTGGACTGCACTTTGTCGAGGTCCACCCAAAGGCCGTTAAGCTCCGCAAGCTCCTCTGCCAACAGCCGGGCGTTGTCATGGTCCTCATGCAGGCGCTCCACGTGGTTCTCCAAGGCGTAAAGCCCGGCCGCGGCCAAAAAACCCGCCTGCCGCATGGCGCCGCCCGCCATCTTCCGGTACCGACGCGCTTCGTTTATG
>JAWOBU010000095.1:0-11440 GCA_046484135.1 bacterium | reverse complement strand
CCGAGGTGGACGCGGTGTCCATAGTCGTGCCCACTCCGCTCCATTACGGGGTGGCCCGCGACTGCCTCGAGGCGGGCCTGGACATCCTTTTGGAAAAGCCGGTCACTCAGACCCTCGAGGAAGCGGACCTGCTTATCGGCCTGGCCGCAGAAAAGAAAAGGATATTCATGGCCGGGCACCTGGAGCGGTTCAACCCTCCTTTGCGGAAACTGGAGGACACACTGGTAAAGCCCGCTTTCATCCAGGCGGAGAGGCTCGGGCCTTTCCGGGAGCGGGCCGCCAATATAGACGTGGTCCTGGACCTCATGATACATGACGTGGACATAGTGCTCGGGTTCGTGGATGCCCCTCTAAAGAGAATCTCGGCCATTGGAGTGCCGGTGCTCTCCGACAAGGTGGACCTCGCCAATGCAAGGCTCGAGTTCGAAAACGGAGCGGTGGCAAACCTCACCGCCAGCAGGGTGTCCCTGGGAGAGGCCATCAGGAAAATAAGGATTTTCCAGCACTCCTCCTACACCAGCATTGACACTCAGGCCCAGAAAATGGCCATCTTTACCCTGGGAGAAGGACCATCACAAGACCCCATGTCAAGAATCCGGGTCGAGCAGATCGAGCTGGACAGACAGGACGCGCTCGAACAGGAGATCAAGGAGTTCTTAAGCTGCGTCCGGCACCGACGCGAGCCCAAGGTCAGCGGGTCCCAGGGAAGGCGGGCCCTCGAGGTCTCGCTTCAAATCCTCGATCACATCGCGAGAACGCCCCGGCCGGAGGAGCTTGATTGAAAGGCATAAACAAAATAAAAGACAAGTTCGACGGAAGGTTCCGCAATACGTGGAACTACGTGATGCCCTACTTCAAGCAGTACAAGTCCAGGCTCATCCTGGTGATCGTACTGTCCATGTTCGCATCCCTGTTCGAGCCGGGCATGGCCTACCTGGTCAAGCCCACCTTGAACTACCTGTTTGACGAGCCGGAGATAGGAAGGAAGTATCTTTGGGTACTTCCGCTGGCCATAGTGGTGGCCTTTACCTACCGGGGAGTGCTCACCTTTTCCTATAAGTACATCCTGGAGAGGCTCTGCCTGCGGGTGGTCCGAGACATAAAAACCGCGCTTTACGAGCACTTCATGTTCCTCTCCATGTACCACTACCAGAGGACCAGCACCGGCGAGATGATGTCCAGGACCGTAACCGACGTCGGGCACATGCACCGGATCGTGCCCAACGCAGTGGACTCGCTCCACCAGGGGTTCCAGCTTATCGGGCTCGTTGCCGTGTGCTTCTACATGGAACCCGTGCTGTCCTTTCTGGCCTTTATATCCTTCCCGCCCACCATCTACGCGGTCCAGGCCGTGAGCACCCGCATGAAGCGCTACACCAAAAAGGGACTGGTGCAGACTGCGGCGATCAACTCCATGATGCAGGAGACCTATGCCGGCTCCCAGGTGGTCAAGGCATTCGCCATGGAGGACAAAGAGGTCAAGCGCTACAGGAAAGCAGTTAACAAGCTCCTTCGCATCCAGTTCAAGTACGCCGCGGTAAAACACCTCATCTCTCCGCTTCTCGGCATTATAGCCAGCCTGCCGGTGGCCATCATAGCCTACTTCGCCGCCGCCAGGGTCATTGACCAGGTCATGAACAACCCGGACGCAATGGAAAACCTGACCTCTTACATCGTGGCGGTCGGGCTCATGTTTAACCCCGTCCGGAAGCTCGGCTCCATAACCGGACACTTCAGCTCAGCTTACGGAGCGGCCGAAAGAATACAGGAGACCTTCGAGAAACAGACCACTGTTAAAGAAGCTCCCGACGCTATCGAAATCCCCCCCATGCAGGACAGAATCCGATACGAGAACGTGAGCTTCTGTTACGAAGACGAGATGGTCCTTCAGGACTTCAACCTGGAAGCCAAAAAAGGAGAGCTGGTAGCGCTGGTGGGGGTCTCCGGAGCCGGCAAAAGCACGGTGGTGAACCTCCTGCCCCGCTTCTATGACGTAACGGAAGGCAGGATCACCATTGACGGCATTGACATCAGGAAAGCCACCTTGAACAGCCTCCGGTTCCAGATAGGAGTGGTTACCCAGGAGACATTCCTTTTCAACGAGAGCGTGGCTGACAACATCCGCTACGGCGCGCAGGACAGAAGCTTTGACGAAGTCCAGAGCGTGGCAAAGGCGGCTCTCGCCCACGAGTTTATCATGAAGCTGCCCCAAGGCTACGACAGCGTCATAGGAGAACGCGGAGTGCGTCTCTCCGGCGGAGAGCGTCAGAGGATAGCCATTGCCCGGGCCCTGCTCAAGGACCCGCCCATACTGCTGTTGGACGAGGCGACCTCCGCCCTTGACACCGCCGCGGAAAGGGAGGTCCAGAAGGCTCTCGAACAGCTCATGAAAAACCGGACCACCATTGCCATCGCCCACCGGCTGTCCACTATAACTCACGCCAACAAGATAGTGGTCATCGAGAACGGCAGGACCATCGAATGGGGAACCCATCGCGAGCTCATGCAGAGAGAGGGAGAGTACAAAAGGCTTTACGAGATGCAGTTCTTCCTCGGTGAGTACGCCACCGACCACTACGGTGATGCAAGGGACGGCCGGAGCGACGAGGCCAAAAGCTGAGAAGGACGGCCGGCGAGGCGCGCCGTTGAAAAAGGCCGGGATGAAAGAAAAACATGAAGGCCGCGCAAAAAAGATGGGAGGCATGGTTATGGCCGCCGAAAAGCGGGCCTCTCTGGCAGCGGGCCGCGCTTTTTCCTTTGGAGGGCCTATCTTATATTTACGGATCAGTCATGAAAGCCCGGACGCGCTCCTACCTGGCGGGCGGGAAATCCAGGTTCCGGAGCTCGGCTTACGTGATAGTGGCCGGAAACCTTACCGTAGGCGGGACCGGCAAGACCACCCTGGCGGCATGGATCGCAGCCATGATCGAAGAGAGGGGCTATAAGCCCGCTGTCATTCTCCGGGGCTATAAGAGGAGCCAAAAAGGCGGTCCCCATGTTGTTTCAGAAGGTAACGGGCCTTGCATGGACGCGGCTTCCGCAGGGGACGAGGCGTATCTTCTGGCTCTGAAGCTCTGCTGCCCGGTCATAGTGGCTTGCGACCGCGTAAAGGGGGCGGCCATGGCGGAGAACTTGGGCTGCACTCACCTGGTTCTGGACGACGGGTATCAGCACCTCTCACTCGAGCGCGACCTGGACATTTTGGTTCTCGACTCGACCGCGGACCCGGCCGACCGGTTCCTCCTTCCCCGCGGGCCGCTCCGGGAGCCGATATCCGCTGCCGGGCGGGCGGGCGTCCTGGTTTTCTCCCGCTGTGAAAACGTAAAAACGCCTCAGTGGGAATGGCTCTCCAGCGTATGTCCGGAAACGCCCCGCTTTGCCATGCGTTATCGTCAGGCCGGGCTCTTTGACGCACAAACCGGGGAGGAATTACCATTGGATGAGCCTTCTATTGCTTTCTCAGGTATCGGCACCCCCGCAAGCTTCAAAAGGGTCCTCGGCCAAGCCGGTGTAAACCTGGTCCGGCGATTGGACTACCCGGACCATCACTATTACAGCGGGCGCGACCTGGCAAAGCTTACGGCTCTCGCGAAAGAAACCGGTGCAACCAGGCTGGTTACCACGGAGAAGGACGCAGTCAAGATAGACCCGGCCCGGCTGGCGGGAGTTAGACTGGCCGTGCTCAAAATCGAGCCGGACTTTATGGGAGATGAAAACGAGCTGATGAATACGATACTGGAACGAAAAGCGCCAGGATGAAGTGAGGATTGGAAATGAAAGCGCTCAATCTTTTAGTCTACGGAGTGATTAAGTTTTTCCTTGTTATTGGCAGGATCGTGCCCGCGGAGATTACGTTCTTCTGGATGAAGGTCCTGGTAAGGATCGTCTATCCGTTTCTCAGAAAGCGGCGTAAGATCATGCTCTGGAACCTGGAGCACGCCCTGGGCGACGAGACCACGCCGGAAGAGCGCGAGCGGATAGCCTTCCGTTCCATGGAGAACCTGTTCCTGGCCATGGGCGAGCTTCTTCATCTCGAGAAGATCATGTCCCAGTTCGACCGGCGCTTCACCTGGGAGGGCAAGGAGATAGTGGACCGCTACATTGCCGAGGGACGAGGCTTTTTCGTGTTCGGCGGTCATTACGGAGGCTGGACCCTGCCGTCCATTGCTCCGGCCATGTTCCCCGAGCTTTCCGCGGTGAACATGGTGGCCCGGCCCCTCCGGAACCCTTACCTGGACGGCATTCTTCATTACCTGGCGGGAAAGTTCAAAGGCAAGGTGGTAACCACCCGCGGAACCGGCCGGGAGATCACGGACGCCATAGATAACGGCGAGCTGGTCGGTCTTTACATGGACCAGGAATCGCGACGCAGCCAGGGCATATTCGTCAAGTTCTTCGGCAAAGACGCCTTGAGCCACGTGGTGCCCGGCTACCTGGCCTGGAAACACGACATACCGCTCATCCCCTTCTGGATCCCAAGGACCAAGCCGGGCCACTTTCACGTTATCTTCCGCGAGCCACTGCAGTACGAGCTTACCGACGACCCGGAAGAAAACAACCGGCGCGTTACCCAGGCCATAGCAGCGGAGGTCGAGCGGACCATCCGGGAACGGCCCGAGCAGTGGCTGTGGGCACACAGCCGCTGGCGCCGCCGGCCGGACGGGACGGTTCACCCCTTGTTCGAAAGAAAGAGGCGCTCGAGAAAAAAATGGCAGAAGTCCGGCGATTACCTGAGTTCCGCGGACCAGGCCCGAAAGTCCCGCTCGCAACAAGAGGAGGGACGAAAAGAAAACGGAGCGCCTCCCGATTCTTGACGAACCGACTTATAAGTGAAGCGGGCTTAAAGAAGCCGCGACTGAAGTCGCTCGCACTCGACGGCTATGATTTTTATCTTGTGCTTTTTCTTGTGGTAGTCTGAGGCCCGGACAGATAGTAAATAAATCTTCACAAAAAGGAATGGTAGAGTTGTCGGAGAAAGCGCAAAACGCAGAGGCAGAGCGCCTCAAGGATTTGGCCGCGACCGTCGGCCGGGTCATCATCGGCAAGGACGAGGTCATATCATTGATACTCACCGCGCTTTTTGCGCGCGGCCACGTTCTGATCGAGGACATACCCGGCGTAGGAAAGACCACCCTGGCCCATGCCCTGGCAAGAAGCATTGACTGCTCTTTCCGGCGCGTCCAGTTCACCTCCGACCTGTTGCCTTCCGACATCCTGGGAACCAAGGTGTACGAGCCGGCCAGCGGAGAGTTCGAGTTCATGGAAGGGCCCATCTTCAACTCCATCGTACTGGCGGACGAGATCAACCGGACCACCCCCCGCACCCAGAGCGCGCTCCTCGAAGCCATGAACGAGAACCAGGTTACCATCGAAGGAGAGACACGACCCCTGCCGTCCCCTTTCATGGTAATAGCCACCCAGAACCCGCTCGAGCACTACGGGACCTATCCACTGCCGGACAGTCAGCTCGACCGCTTCATGATGAGCATCTCCATGGGGTACCCCTCCGGTTCCGACGAGAAGCGGATACTGGAAGGGACAGGGGCCAACCCGTTTGATGGCGGCTTTAAGCCGGTGATGTCCCGCCAGGAAGTGGAACGCTGGCAGTCGCGGACGGATGAGGTTAGGATGGAGACCGAGCTCGTGGATTACCTTATCTCCATCGTGGGAAAAAGCCGGAACCACCGCCGCCTTCGGCTGGGCACCAGCCCCCGCGGGTCCATCGCCCTCATGCGGGCGGCAAAGTCAAGGGCATTGCTTGCGGGCAGGGACTACTGCCTGCCCGACGACGTGAAGTACATGGTAAGGCCGGTGCTCTCGCACCGCCTGCTGGTGGGCGGTCAGGCCACCCTGGAGGAAAGGCGAGGCGCCGCCCTCGAGGTATTGGAGGAGATACTGGACGAGGTGCCGGTGCCGCTGTAAAGGGGGAAATCATGGAAAAATACTCTCGCCTCCTGAACCCCGTATTCCTGGTGACGAGCTGGATCACCGTTATCCTGCTCACGGTCATGGTCGTCTTTTACAGCTTTGAAATAACCATGCGGACCTTTACCGACTTTACTCCCGCCTGGGCCAAGGAAGTCGTGCTTCTGTCCATGGTGTGGATGGGATGCCTGGGCTCCGCTGTGCTCCACCGCGAACGGGGCCACATCACCCTCGAGTTTTTGGTGGACAGGTTCCTTCCACGCGCCCGCGGCTACGTGCTCATCATGGTGGACGTGCTTATCCTGGTGTTCTCCGGGTTTCTGCTTTACGGCGGGATAGTGGTGGTCATAGAGCTCATGGGCCAGGCCCGGCCGGGGACCAACCTGCCGGTGGGTGTTTCCTATCTTCCCCTGGCGGTAACCGGGCTTCTTCTTATCCTGGCAGCTTTCGAGCACCTCATGGAAGACGTGACCGCGAGGATACAGAAGGGGGAAGAAGCCGATGCAAGCTGAAGCATATCTTTTGATCGGCTCTTTCATCCTCATGGTGGGACTGCGTGTCCCCATCTCCTTTGCCCTGGGCATCTCGTCTCTTATTACCCTGGCCATAATCGGCGTGGACCCGGTGGTCAACGCGCCGCTCATCTTCTGGGGCATGGACCAGGACTCGCTGCTGGCCATTCCCTTCTTTATCTTTGCGGGGGCCATCATGAGCCAGGGGGGCATGGCCCGCAAGATGGTGGACATGGCCACTCTGGTGGTGGGTTGGTTCCCCGGCGGACTGGCGGTGGTGAACGTGCTCTCGTCCATGTTCTTCGGCGCTATCTCAGGCTCGGCGGTTGCTGCAACCTCTGCGGTGGGCTCGACCCTTATCCCCTCCATGGTGGAAAAAGGAAACGACCGGGACTACGCCACCAGCGTTACCGTCACCGGCTCCACCCAGGGACTGCTCATCCCGCCCAGCCACAACGCCATCATCTACTCACTGGCCGCAGGCGGCGCCGCCAGCATCGAGGCCCTGTTCGTGGCCGGCATCCTCCCGGGCGTCATGCTGGGGCTTGCCCTCATAGTGGTGGCCGTAATCATTGCCGCGAAAAGGAAGTATCCGCGCGAGTCGGACCTGCCCCTGTCCACCGCGGCCATCGAGTTCCTGTTCTCCTTTGCCGCGGTGGCCGCCATACTGTACTTCTTTTCTAAGTGGAACAACGCCGGTGGCACCGGCGCGCTCCTGGCCTGGACACTGGGCCCGCTGTTCCTGGTCGGCTTCTGGGCACTGCGCATCTACCAGCGCCGGGGCGCCTCCGAGGTCAAGAACGTGGGTCGCATTGTCATAGACGCGGTGCTGCCGCTTTTCAGTCCTTTCATAATCGTGGGCGGAGTGGTGTTCGGCTGGTTCACCGCCATCGAGTCCAGCGTGATAGCGGTGGTGTGGGCAATACTGGTCAACTTCCTTATCTTCGCTTTCCTGTACAAGGACACCTCCATCAAGGAGTACCCCAAGGTCGCGCTCCAGGGAATGCGCGTCATTGTCATGGTCATGTGGCTTATCGGAAACGCCTACGCCTTCGGATACTGCCTGACCAGGCTGCACGTGCCCCAGGAGATCACCGAGACACTGCTGGCCATCACCGAAAACAAGTACCTGTTGCTTCTTCTCATAAACCTCATGCTGCTCGCGCTCGGGACCATCATGGACATGGCACCACTTATCATCATCGTAACACCCATCCTCCTGCCGGTGGCCCAGAAGATAGGGGTGGACCCGGTCCACTTCGGCATCATCATGATAGCAAACCTCGGACTCGGGCTGTGCACGCCCCCGGTGGGGTCGGCTCTCTTCGTGGGCTGCGCAGTGGGCGACACCAAGATGGAAAGGGTGGCCAAGGCGGTGTGGCCTTTTTACGTGGCCATGTTTGCCGTGGTGCTTTTGATAACCTACGTTCCCGTCATATCCATGGGCCTGGTGGAAGCTTACCTGGGCGAATGAGAGAAAAACCTTGCAACAAGGCGCCCGGAAGGAGGTCTAACATGCGACGTTATCATCTTTCAGCTTTGCTTATCATTGCCGCCGTTGTTCTGCTCTTGGGCTTTTTTGCCGTCCATGGCGATGAGAAGCCGGCCATCTCCGGCAAAGGCAAGTCGCTTGTCTACCCCAAGAGTGAATGGGCCAAGCTGTTCCCCGCGGAAATTGAAGGAGTAGACCTGGCCCGCAAAACCGGCGAGGTGGTGGCGGCCACCCACAAGAAGGTCTACTTCTTCCGCGACAGTGCGAGTCCGGAATGGACCGCGCGAGGCTGGGAACACGTCCAGGACCTGCACATCAGTAATGACGGCAAGGCGATCTTTTTCCAGACCGATGACAAACCCAAAAAACGTACCGAGTCCATGGACCTTACCATGCGTCTTTACAACAACAAAGGCGAGCGGATGTGGGAAAAGCCCAATCCCCGCAACTACGTGAAGGCGCTTCTGAGCCCGGCCGGCAACTACATCCTTACCGGCGAGATGATGCACCTCGGGGTCCGAGCTTACGACCGGAACCTGAACCGGCTTTGGAAAAAGCAGATCCAGTTCTGGTACCTCGAGTTCGACCCGCTCGAGAAGTTCGTGTTCGACGGACAGGGAGGACGCCTTTACACCATAAAAGGCAAAAAGGTCTGGGAGTTCGACAAGGCCACCCAGATACTGTCCGTGTCCGACAACGCCGAGTTCGTCCTGGCCAGGCATTACGCCTCCGCAAAAAGCAGAAACCGGATGTTCCTGAACGCCAGGAAGGCGCTTAAAAAACAAGAGCTGGCCGGCACCGGGGGATGCGTCTCCCCGGACGGGACCTACACCGCCTATGTAAATGAAGAGGAAAACCTCGTGGTCTACCGCACCCGCGAGCTTCTGGAAAACGGGCCCGACTCACTGCCGCCCCTTTTTGAAACCGGCATCCAAAAGCCCTGGTCCATAAACCTGGCCCGCGACAACCGAAGCCTTTATATCATGGGAAAGAAATCCAGGCTGTCCTCCGTCATGATGCTGGTGGACCTCGACAACATGGAAAAGGCGTGGGAAAAAACGGTTAAAAGCGATATCAGGACAGCGCTCCCCACTGAGAACAACCGGCAAGTGGCGGTGAAGACCAGGGACAACACGCTCACCATGTACTCGTGCTACTGAAGAACAACGCGCTCGACTCCAAGAACGGAGAGTTTGAACAAGGCCAAGGCAAGAGAAGCTGTTCTTTCATTGCTGTCCAAAACATGGAGGGAAGGCTGAGAATCATATCACGCAAAGGCGCAAAGACGCGAAGGATTTGGAATTGTTCTTGATTTTGAATCAAATGGTAAAACCTCGGTATTGATACGTACCAAAAGGTGCATTATGACTTTCAGGTTCCCTGAAAAGTTTTGCCGGAGGGTTGTTACTATAAAAGGTCAGAATGGCTTAATCTTGTTGTGTTTTTTACTTTGCGCCTTCGTGCCTTTGCGTGAAATAAAATTCTGTTTTGGACAAGAGTGCTATTCTTTCTTCTTTTTCCCCTTTTCCTCCTCCTCCAGCTTTTGAAGCTGGTGCCTGACTTGGTCCAGGGCGTCAAGGAGCTTCTTGTCCACCGAGGGGTCGAAAGACCCGCCGTACTTGAAGCTGTGGTAGTAGAGGTTTCCTTCCCGTTTTAAAAGGCGCATGGCCTGGATAAGCCCATAAGCGGGGTGATCGGGATCGTCGGGTTTTGACGCGTTCTCGAGCATCTCCTGCCTGACCTTGAGCTTCCTTACCCATTGGTCCTGCTTGATCTCGAACCGGTTCAGCTTGCGGGTATACGCCGCTCTTCCCTGTTCCTTGGCCAGATTTACCTGGTTGGCGTAATTGCGGAGCTCCTGACGGACGTTTACAACAAAGTTGAAGTACTGCTTCATCTTGAGAAGCGTGATCTTCTCCTCCTCCTTTGCTTGCTCGCCGCCCTTCTGAGGTTTCAACACCGGGTTCTGCATGGGCTCGTTAATGTCGTCGCAGCCGCACAGCAAAAAGGAACCCAACAACATATAAACCGTTGCCAGAGCCAGTCTCGCCTTCATGTCTCCTCCCAATAGTCCACTTTTAAAAGGTACAAGCCCCGAGCCGGAGCTGTAGGGCCCGCCACGGTCCGGTCTCTCTCCTCCAGTATCTCTTCCACTCTGGAGGACTCCATCTTGCCCCTCCCCACTTCAACAAGCGTCCCTACAATAGCACGCGCCATCTGCTTGAGAAAAGCCTGAGCCCAGAGCTGAAAAACCACTATCCCCTCCGAGTCACGCCATATCTCGATACGGCGCATCTCCCGAACCGGGCTCTTGGCCTCGCAACTCGAAGAACGAAAGCTGCTGAAATCATGAGTCCCGATAAAACCGCGAGAAGCATCCAGCATAAAGCTGACCTCGAGCTTCCAGGGGACCTCCCAGGCACGGTCTTTACTCAGAGCGCTCCTCACTCCCCCGTCCCGAACCAGGTAGCGATACCACTTGCCGCGAGCGCTCCGCCGCGCGTGAAAATCAGGGCCTACCTCAGTTGCGGATTTGACTACAACGTCCTCAGGCAAAAGCGCGTTCAAACCCTTTACAAAAACACGGCAAGGATGATCGCTTCGGGTCCGGAAACCCGCTACCTGCCCGAGCGCGTGAACGCCCGCGTCCGTCCGGCCCGCGGCCACCGTGCTGACCTTTTCCCGGCAAAGCGTAGACAGCGCCCCCTCCAGCTCCGACTGCACCGTGCGAAAGCCGGGCTGCACCTGCCAGCCGGCGAAGCATGTCCCGTCGTACTCCAAAACCAGCTTTATGGTTCGCTCGGTCATCAATAAAGAGAAACTGCCGGCCGGTTGTAGGTCTCGAACCGAAGGCCTACCGTGTACACTTCTCCTGAAAACCGCAGACCGTCTTCGCTCTCGCCCACCTCCATGTGCTCGTAACCCAGGCACAGGTAGGTGTTGTCAATGTTCCACTCTTTCTTCAGCGTATCAGCAGAAGCGGGGTCGGCCCGATCAAGAAGAATGCCTATGTCCGCGCCATAGTGGTAGCCGCTCTTGTCGCCCTCCACTACGTCACCGTTCTTCTCGAAAAAGTACCACCAGTCGCCCCCGCCCCACACCGAAGGAACAACCGGCTGGTCCCGGTCAAACATAAAACTGTAACGGACCCGGCCCTGGACTGGGAATACGTAAAACTGGTACTCCTCTTCTGATAAATCGCCCGTGCTTATCCCTTTGGACCGACCGTACTCGTAAAGACCGCCCAGCGAAAGCTCCAGCGAAAGGTTCGACAAAGGCTGCCAAGCCGAGTAAAAACGGACCATGGGAAGGTAATCCTTGTCAAAAGCGTCTTCGTAAATTGACTGGTCGAAAAAAACGCCCGAGTAAGAGGCGCCCCCGTTCCACGACTGCGTGTTGTACCAGGCTTCAAAACGAGACTTGAGCTCCGGCTCGTTCGCCCCCTGCCCGTGCGCTTCCACCGTTAGAAATAAAAATACCGCCGCAAAAATAGAAACGGCGAGCGCGCTCT
>JAWOBU010000232.1:0-51852 GCA_046484135.1 bacterium | reverse complement strand
AAAACGTTTTTTTTCGCCGGCAGGGATGTTCTCAAGGCCTCGGTTTCATCCTTCCTGGGAGGCGATGGGGTTTATTTGCTCTTGAAAAACTCGGTATCTTTTATTTGGGACCAGACCGCTTTGCGGGGCGGCCGGGAGGGAGTGTCTTTTATTTCCGGTTTCTCCGGCGGTTCCTTTTTATCGCCGGGCGGGTCATCCGGCGGCCTGGTCTTAGGAGGACTGGGCCCGCTTTTGCCCGGTTCGGAGAAAGCCACGCACTTGCCGGAGTCGTCCCGGAACCATCCTTCATCGTGCCAGCCCAGGTGCTCTCCCGTAAAGTCTAGGACCTCCCCTTTCTCTATAAAGGCCACGGGAGTGCCGTCCCAGGCGTAAACGTGGGTTTCGTCCCGGTCCAGAAAAAACGAGGCTTTCCCCTTTTTGTTGTAGATCGGATAAAAGTGCTTGGAGTCTTTGTCGGATTTCATGTGTCCTCCCCGGCTTGTCTTTTTTTGACTTCACTATAAACGTACCTTCAGTTGCCCCCGCTATCAAGACGCTACCGTCATCGCTTACGAAAATATGGCATCCACGAACTCCTTGGCCCGGAAAGGCTGGAGGTCGTAAATTTTTTCTCCCACGCCTATGTATCGGACCGGGATTTTGAACTCGTCGGAGATGGCCACCAGGATTCCTCCCTTGGCGGTGCCGTCCAGCTTGGTCATGATAAGGCCGGACAGCTCGAGGGCTTGGTTGAACATCCTGGCCTGCTGCACCGCGTTCTGGCCGGTGGTCGCGTCCAGCACCAGCAGTATTTCGTGAGGCGCTCCCTCGCATTCCTTGCCAGCCACCCTTTTGACCTTCTTCAGCTCGTCCATCAAGTTCGACTTGGTGTGAAGCCTTCCCGCGGTGTCTATTATGGCCACGTCCGCCTTGCGGGCCTGCGCCGCCTGGACCGTGTCAAAAGCTACTGCCCCCGGGTCGGCCCCTTCCTGGTGCTTTATGACCGGAGCTCCGGCCCTCTGTCCCCAGACCTCGAGCTGCTCTACCGCGGCGGCGCGGAAGGTGTCCGCCGCTCCTATGATCACGCTCTTTCCCTGGCTCCCGAGATGCATGGCCAGCTTGCCGATAGTGGTGGTCTTGCCGGTCCCGTTTACACCGGTAACCATGATCACGTAAGGACCTTCCCGGTCTGCGGGAATGAGGAGGGGCTCCTCCACCTGCTCCAGTATCTCCCGGATGTGATCCTTGAGCCACTGCCGGACCTGTTCGCCCTCCTCCAGGCCCTCCTCTTTTATGGCCGTCTCCAACCGTTCCAGAAGGGACATGCTGGTCTTCACTCCCAGGTCCGAGCTCACCAGAAGCTCCTCCAGCTCCTCCAGGGTGTCCTCGCTCACCTTGCCGGAAAGAAGACGCGACAATCCCTGCGAGAGCTTGCCCTGGGTCTTGGAAAGTCCCTTCTTAAGCCGCTGGAACCACCCTTCCGGAGGTTCAACCTCGACCTCCTCCGGCGGGAGCTTGTCCGCCGGGACCTCGGCGGCAGGAGCCTCCGGTGCAGGAGTTTCTTCAGGCGCTTCCGGCTCGGGCGGAGACTCTGTTGCAGGCTTGGAGGGAGGAGGCGTCTCAACCGGCTCCGGCGCCGGAACCTCCGCTTTTGCAGCTTCGGCTGCTGCCGGCTCCTCATCAGTCGTTTCCGCCCCGGCCTCGGGCTCGGCCGGGAGAGTACCTTCCTCTTGCACCTCTTCCTGTTTCAAATCCCGAGTGCGCGAAAACACCAGGACCAGATACAACACCAGGACCAGGAGTCCCAGGCCGGTCGCCAGCCAGGCGTAATTGGGCACGTCCAGGTAAGGTGTCTGCCAGAGCCACGCTTCTATATAAGCCATGTAATGCTGCCAGTCCAAATCTACAGACCTCCGAAGATCACTGTCGTTTACTGGCTGAAGTATGATATCCGGGGCGGGGAGAACATTCAAGGAAGCTGCCTGCAAAGGTTGTATTTTACAGACAAAAGATCATGACGGGCAGACAAAGTTTCTCAAGCTTTACGGTAGATGTCTTCCCTTTTGTGGAACCCGTCTTTTACCACCACTTCCTCCAGGTTGTCGGCGTCTATCTTGACGGGTTTTAAAAGGATGGAGGGGACCCGGGCGGCTTCATTGTCCACCCGGTCGGTGATGCCGGGTATCTCTTCGTTGTGGAGCATGAGCAGTGCGGCTTCCAGGGTCCGCACGGCCTGGAGCCGGATGGGCATGTAAACGGACATGGCCTGCGAGCCTTCCACTATCCTCTGGCAGGCGGACAGCTCCGCGTCCATGCCGGTTACCGCGACCTTTTCGCGGGGCAGGAGTTCCTTTATGGCTTGTATGGCTCCGCCCGCGGTCCCGTCGTTGGCTGCCACCACCGCGTCTATGGCCCCTTTCTGTTCGATGACTCTCTTGGTCAACTGATACGCCTGGCGCGGCTCCCAGTCCGGCACCCATACTTCATCCACGATTTTTATGGAGCCTCGGTCGGCCTCCGGCTTCAACACCTTCATCTGTCCCTGGTAAAGGAAATGAGCGTTCACGTCATGAGGCGATCCCGCCAGCACCATGACCCGGTTTCCGCGTGCTTTCTCCAGTGCGGTCCTGGCCTGGATTTCCCCTATGCCCACGGCATCGAAGCTCACGAACAGGTCGAGAGGGGTCTTTTTGATGAGCCGGTCATAGGCGATGGCGGGGGTCTTGTTTTCCTTGGCTTCGTTTATGATCTCGGCGGCCCGCTCCGCGTCCACCGCCACCACGATCATGAGGTCCACGCCGGCCTGCAGGAGCTCTCTGCCCAGTTGCAACTGCCTGGCCGGGTCTCCTGCCGCCACCCGGAACTCTATCTTGAGGCCCAGCTTCTCGGCGTACTCGATAAAGATGCGCTCTTCCCTCTGCCACCTTTCTTCCCGCAGGTTGTCGAACAGGAGCCCAATAGTGAAGCGGGCCTTTTTCTCCGGCAGCCGGATTCCCTTGAGCTCGTGCTGGAGCAGATGGGAATGGTGGAGAACACTCATGGCGGTGTTGTTCACGTACTGGGCGCTTATGGCCACCACGTCCGCCTTTTTCCTGATCACGTCAATGGCGTGTACTATGCCTTCGTTGCTCCGGACCTGCTCCTCGGTGGACTGGCGGATCCCCTCGATGCTGCCGGTCAGTGTCTCCATGGACTGCGATATCCTGGAGCTGGCCTCGGACTGCTCGGACATGGACTGGGCCACCCCCTCCATGTGTTCCTTCATGCCGGAGGACCGGGATTGGACAAACTTTATGGAGTCCTCCTGCTCGCGCATGGCCGTCCTGATGAGCTCGGTGCGGTTGGCCACCTCATCGGCCGCGGTGAGCACCTGCTCGCTCGTCTCCGCCTGGCCGTCGGTGTCGCTTGCAATGCGGCGGGCGTTCTCCGCCGAGGTCTGGGTCTTTTTCACCACGTCCGCCAGGGCCTGGTCCGCTTCTTCGGATATGCTCATGCTCTCGGAGACCTGCTGGACGCCGTCCTCGATGGCCTGGATGGCCCGGTCCACGCTCTCCTGGGTGGACACGATCAGTCCCTCGATCTCCTTGGCGCTCTCCGAGGTCCGCTGGGCCAGGGTTTTTATCTCCTGGGCCACTACGGCAAACCCCCGGCCGTGCTCGCCTGCCTTGGCCGCCATGATGGAGGCGTTCAAAGAAAGAAGGTGGGTGTCCGCGGTAACCGAAGAGATCACGTTCAGTATCTCTCCGATGGACCTGGACTTGACCCCCAAGTCCTGCATGACCGAGCGAGTGGAGTCAATGCTGTCGGAGAGTATCTTGATCTTGGACACTGCGCTGGCCAGAAGCTCCTTGGAGTGGGACGCCCCCTCCCGGGCCTTCTCCGACATCCCCGCGGAAGACTCGGCCCGGTCCCGGATGGACTTGGTGGTCTTGCCGATGTCTTCCATGGAGGACTTGCTCTGGGAGGCAGCGCCGGAAAGGGTCTCGGTGGACTCGGCCACCGCATGGATGTTGCCGGTTATCTGGTCAATGGCTGTGACCACCTCTTTTACCATATCGCTCAAGGACTGGACCGTGCGGTTGACCTCGTCAATGCTCGCCATCATCTGGTAAGACGAACTGGACACGCTGTCCCCGAGCTGCCCGAGCTCGGCCACCGACCCGAGTATCTCCCGCGTAGAGGTGTCTATGGTGGCAACAGATAGAGTGGACTCGGTTACGGACTGACGCTGGTCTTCCGCCCCTTCGGAAAGCTTGGCCGCCTGCACCAGTATCTCTTGGGAAAGACCGTTAAGCTGGGTGCCCATCCGGTCCGCTTCCGCCATCACACCCACCAGTTGCTCGTAAACCTTGCTGAAAGGTATCTGCCGGGAATCACCGTTGACCTCGAGGTTTATGTCCGGCCAGGCCGAAGAAAGATCGCCCCTCCTCGCCTCCATGAGCGAGTCGGAAAGACCCCGGGCCTCCTCCCGCTCCATGGTGCCCACCCGCAAAAACCTGTTCCGAAAAACATAGAAGACAACCCCCAGCACCCCGGAGACCGCAAAGCCCATTATGACCGACACAATAACGGCCGTGAACCACGAACCTCCCCCTATAAAAAGGTGGGACACAAAAATGGCTACTGCCAGGATCACCGTGGACGCTGCCGTCCATATCACTCCGAACTTCCTGTATGCCGCCCGGCTCATTCGTTCTTGCCCTCTGGCGCTGATTCTAGCACGCTTTCCGATTTTTTATCCACCTTCTGCCCGACCAGGTAAAGAAAGACCGCCATGGCCCCGATACCCAGCACAATGCTGATAAGCGGGCTCATGCCGAATGCGGTAGGGATGTCGCCCAGGATGATGCCGGTGACCGCGGCCAGGACAGCATAAGGTACCTGGGTCCGGACGTGGTCCACGTGGTCCGCGGAGGTCGCCATGCTGGACATGATGGTGGTGTCGGAGATGGGAGAGCAGTGGTCTCCGAAAACCGCGCCCGCCAGCACCGAGCTTGTCGAGCCCACTATGATGACGTGGGTATCCGCGGGAGAAAGACCGGCGCCTCCGGCGAGCTCCGCTCCTATGGGTATCACCAAGGGCATGAGTATGGCCATGGTCCCGTAGCTGGTGCCGGTGGAAAAGCTTATGGTGCAGGCCAAAAGAAAGGTAAGAACCGGCAGGAGCCGGGGCGAGAGCACTCCCGCCAGGCTGGTGGTCAGGTACTCCGCGGTGTGGAGGTCCTCGCAAACCTGTCCCAGGCTCCAGGCGAAAAGAAGAACCACAATAGCGATGACCATGGACTCGACCCCGGAGAGCCAGGCGTTCATGGCTTCTCCCATGGTAAGTATCCGTTGCACGGTGATCATGATGACAGTAATGATGCATCCGGACAGGCTGGCCCAGGCCAGCACGATATTGGGCGAGGCCTCGGAGTAGACCTGGCCCAGGATGTAGACATAGCCGAAAAGCGCGCCGTAATCCGCGGAGTCGGCCAACACCCGCTCATAGCCCTCCGCGCCCAGCGCGCTTTTCCCGTTAATCCACAGTCCGACAAAGGTTATTCCTATGACAAAGACAAGCGGCAGGAGCGCGTTGTACCAGCGGCGGGGCTTGCCTTCCGGCGGGTCGAGGCTCTTGCTCTCCAATGAAGCCATGGGAAGAGCGCCGTCCCGCATGGGCTTGCCCTGCCGGGCCCTTTTCTCCGCCCGGCGCATGGGGCCGAAGTCCCTGCCGGTAAGCGCGACCAGGACCACCAGGGCCAGGGCCAGGATGGGATAAAACCGGTAGAGGATGGACTCGAGGAACACCATGTAGCCGCTTTCCGCGGACCCGATACTCGAGAGCGCGGCGTCTATAAGGCCGACCTCGTAGCCTATCCAGGTGGAGATGGGAAAGATGGAGGCCACCGGCGCCGCGGTCGAGTCCACCAGGTAGGACAGCTTCTCCCGCGAAACCCGGAGACGGTCGGTCACCGGACGCATGGCGCTGCCCACGATGATGGTGTTGGCGTAATCGTCAAAGAAGATGAAAAGCCCCATGAGAAAAGTGGACACCTGTCCCCGCTTCGGCGAGGTGGCCCGCCGGGCCAGTATCTCCACTATGCCCTGGATGCCGCCGCTCTTGGATATCATGCCGATCATGCCGCCGATAAAAATGATGAACACCAGCATGGCCGCGTTGCCCGGGTCGGCCATGGCATTGATTATGTAATGGTCCACCGACCGGGCTATGGCGGTGAAAAATCGCCAGTCATAAACAATGAAGGCGCCCAGCCAGATGGCCACCCACAGGGCGGCCACCACCTGCCGGAAGAGCAGCGCCAGCCCGATGGCCAGAAGCGGAGGAAGCAGGGTCCATATCCCGTGGATTACCCTAACCTCGATCTCCCGCCTGTGTTCGCCCGCACTAAGCTCCACGGTGTAACGGCCGGTCTGGTTGAACCTGATCTCGCCGAAAGATGCGCTCTTTTTATGACAGGGAACCTCGCGGTCGAGGCCCGGACCGGAAAGACGGCAGGTGGCCCCCTCGGGAAGCTGCCGGGCAAGCTTCATGCCTGCGTCAAAGTTCACTCCTTTTATAAAGAGGCCGGGAAGATCGGGCCGGATAAAAGATTCGCCTTCCCCTGCCGGAGTCCGGGCCGGGACCAGGAGGACAAGCAACAAAACCAGGCCAAGCAGAGAACGGCGCAAAAGAATCGGGAGGCATGTTTGTGCAGTGTACTTCCGGAAAGGGTTAAAACGCATGGCAACCACCATATACAGGCCCGGCTCGGCAAGTCAAATCCCTTTCCCCTCCCGCTTCCGCTCAAACAGCAACACGCAGGTTCCGGTCACTTCCGAACACGGCTTAAAGTTCAGGGGGCTTTCTGATATAATTATTTCTCTGTATTGTAACGCCTGCCGAGCGTATTCCACGGTTTCATCAGTCCGCCGGTTCAAGGAGGAGGAAGATTGCATCACTTCGAGTACAAATACAAGGAGCTTTACTGCGAGGATGTTCCGCTTAGCGTGATAGCGGAGAGGTACGGCACGCCGTGCTACGTTTACTCGCGGGCCACCCTGGAGAGACACTTCCGGGCTTTTGACGAGCCGTTTTCAGAGATAGACCACCTGACCTGTTACTCGGTGAAGGCATCATCCAACCTGGCTCTTTTGAACCTCTTCTCGAAGATGGGCGGCGGCTTTGACATCGTAAGCGGAGGAGAGCTCCACCGGGTCCGGAAAGCAGGGGGGGACCTCGCCAAAGTGGTTTTCTCGGGCGTAGGCAAAATGGACTGGGAGGTCCGGGACGCCCTGGAGGCCGGGGTTCTCATGTTCAACGTGGAGAGCGAAGCCGAGCTTTTCCGGCTGGAAAAAATTTGCGCCGCTTGGGGCCGGAGTGCGCGCATTGCCTTGCGGGTCAATCCCGACGTTGACCCCAAGACCCATCCTTACATCTCGACCGGCATGAGGGAGGCCAAGTTCGGCATTGACACCAAAAAGGCGTTGCAGCTCTACCGCCGGGCGCAAAAGATGGAGTACCTGGACCCGGTGGGTGTGGACTGCCACATCGGGTCGCAGATATCCCAGACCTCTCCTTTCGTGGAAGCGCTGATGCGACTCATGGAGCTGGTGCAGGCCCTCCGGCAGGAAGGGCTTGACATCAGGTACCTGGACCTGGGCGGAGGACTGGGCATAACCTACTTTGATGAAAAGCCGCCGCTGCCGAAGGAGTACGCCGATGAAATACTGGCCATGGCCAAAAGCCTGGACGTAACCTTGATCCTGGAGCCCGGCCGGGTTATTGTCGGAAACGCGGGAATACTTCTGTCCAGCGTCCTCTACGTAAAGGAAACCGATGAAAAGAAGTTCATAATTCTTGACGCAGCCTTGAACGACTGTATCCGGCCGGCCCTTTACGGCGCCTATCACGAGATCAAGCCGGTCACCGAGCCGGGGGACGCCGAAGAAGAGACCGTGGACGTGGTGGGCCCGATCTGCGAGACGGGCGACTTCCTGGCGAAAAGCAGGCCGCTGCCGCGGCTTGCCGGCGGAGAGATGATCGCGGTGATGAGCGCAGGCGCCTACTGCGCCAGCATGGCCAGCAACTACAACTCGAGGCCGCGGGCGCCCGAGGTGCTGGTGTCCGGGTCGGAGAGCTTTCTCATCCGGGAGCGGGAGACACTGGACGACCTTACGGACAAGGAGAAGGTGCCCGATTTGCCAAGCGGGGAGAAAGAATGAACCTTTCCTTTACCAAGATGCACGGGCTCGGCAACGACATGATTGTGCTGGACAGCCTGGAGTCCGGGTTCGTGCCCGGCGCCGAACAGGCCCGGTCCATGTGCCGCCGCAGGTTCGGTATAGGTGCCGACCAGGTGCTGGTGCTTCTTCCCTCTGACTCCGCTGACTTCCGGATGCTGATCCTGAACTCGGACGGCTCCGAGGTCGAGATGTGCGGGAACGGCATCCGCTGCCTGGCCCGCTACATCCGGGAGCGGGGCCTTTCCGACAAAGAGGAGCTCGAGGTCGAGACCCTGGCCGGCATCATCAGGCCGCGGGTCGAAAACGGGCTGGTTAAGGTGGACATGGGAGAGCCGGAGTTTGAGGCGTCCCGCATACCCGTAAAAGGCGAAGGAAAGGTCTCGCTGGCAAGCCTGTCTATTGACGACGACATCTTCAAGATCAGCGCGGTCAGCATGGGGAACCCGCATTGCGTGATCCAGGTGGACGAGGTGGATAAAGTGCCCCTCGAGACCGTGGGTCCCAGGATCGAGACCCATCCCTGGTTTAAAAACCGGACCAACGTCGAGTTCGTCGAGGTCCTCTCCAAAGACCACATCAAGGTCCGGGTGTGGGAAAGAGGCGCGGGCGCCACCCTGGCCTGCGGAACCGGAGCCTGCGCCGCGGCCGTGGTCATGGCCGACCTGGGGCTTGCCGACCGCGAGCTTACCGTGTCCCTGCCCGGCGGAGACCTCGAGATCGAGTGGAACAAGGAGTCCAACCGGGTCCGGATGAGCGGGCCCGCCGAGGAAGTTTACAACGGGGTGATCGAGCTTTCCTGAAGCTCGCTATGAATCTATAGTGTTATACAAATGTTTTCGTGCGAGCGACTTTAGTCGCTACTCACGACGTTCGCACAACATTCATCATTTTCAGCATTACATCAAAGCAGTACATAACCTGTTTATAAGGAGGGAATAGAAGAAGATGAGTGACAGTTATGAAATCAGCGACAACATAATAACCGGTCCCGCGATCAGAAACGCCCGTCAGAACCCGGACAAGGTCCACATGATCTCGAGGTTCAACGAAAAAGGAGAGCGCACCCCGAACACTCTGCACGAGGTGACCTATGCGCAATCGGACGAGATAATCCGGACCTTTATCAAGGGGCTCTGGGAGATGGGCTTCGAGCCCAAGGACCGGCTGGCAGTGCACGGCCCCAACCGGCCGCGCTGGATCTACGCGTGTCTCGCCGCCATCTTCAGCGGGGGCGTGCACGTTCCCATCTATCCGAACAGCAAGCCGGACGAGGTCTCCTGGATACTCCAGGACTCGGGCGCCCGGTTCGCGGTCTGCGACACCATGAAGCACGCGGAGCTGGCGCTTTCCATGCGGGACAAGATCGAGACCCTGGAGAAGATCATCCTCATGGACCCACTGCCGGAGGGCACGGACGACTTTATCATGAGCTTTGACGCGGTTCTCGAGAAAGGCCGCCAGAGCTCTTACTCGGACGAAGACCTGGACAAGAGGATGGCCTCGACCACTGAGGACGACCTGGCCGCCATCATCTATACCTCGGGCACCACCGGCCTTCCCAAGGGGGTCATGCTCTCCCACAGATGCTTCGTGAGCCAGCGGGTGATCGAGCCCGAGTTCGACTATTCGGACAACGAGGTCTTCCTGGCCCATCTGCCCATGTGCCACTCCTTCGGGTTCTCCTCCGACCTTCTGAACTGCGGCAACATAGGCGGGACCATGTTCGTGGCCGACAGCCTGGAAACCATGGAGATGAGAAAGAACCTCAAAGACTGCCGGCCCACCGTCATGTCGTCGGTGCCGAGGCTGTGGGAGAAGTTCTACATCCAGATAAACCAGACCGTGAAGAGCAAGCCGGAGCGGACCCAGAAGCTTTTCGGCTGGGCCCTGAAAGTGGGAGGAGAATCCTTCAAGCTTTCCTCGGAGGGGAAACCCGTTCCGATCGGCCTGAAGCTCCAGTCCAAGCTGGCAAACCGGCTTTTCGAAAAGGTGAAAAAGGAAGTGGGACTCGACCGGTTGAAATACAGCTATACCGGGGGCGGACCCATAGACCCCAAGATCATCTACTTCTTCGGAGGAATGGGCATAGACCTCTACCAGGGATACGGTCTTACCGAGACCGCTCCCATCATCAACGCCAACACCCCCAAGCACAACAAGATCGGCACGGTGGGAAAGCCCCTCTCGAACGTGGAAGAAAAGATAGCGGAGGACGGCGAGATACTGGTGCGCGGTCCCCAGGTCATGAAGGGATACCATAACAACCCCGAGGCCACCGCCGAGGTCCTGCTCGACGGGGGATGGTTCGCGACCGGAGATATAGGAGAGATTGACCAGGACGGGTTCCTGAAGATCACCGACCGCAAGAAAGAGCTTTTGAAAACCAGCGGCGGAAAGTACGTGGCGCCTCAGCCCATCGAGAACGAGTTCAACACCGACCCTTACATCGAGATGGTCTCCGTGGTCGGAGACGGAAGGAAGTACATCACAGCACTGGTGGTCCCGGACTTCGAGAACATAAAAGGCTGGCTCCAGGAGAACCACGGAGTCGAGCCCGCCACCAACGAAGAGATGGTTGACCACCCCGAGGTCCAGAAGCTGATCGAAGAGAGGGTAAACCTGGTTAACCAAAACCTGGCCCGGTTCGAGCAGATCAAAAGGTTCGTGGTGCTCCGGGAGCCCTTTTCCGAGATTACCGGAGAGCTCACTCCCAGCATGAAAAAGAAACGAAGAATAATCGAGTCCAAGTACAAGGACAAAATAGACGGGATGTATCCGGAGGAGTAGAAAAAAACGACAGAACCGCTCCGGCAAACGCCTGGAAAGGAGGACCTCATGAAGATCAAATGGAACGGACACGCCAGCTTCACCATCACCTCTTCGGATGGAACCGTGATCGTAACCGACCCGTATGAGCCCGGCTGCTTCGAGGGAGGGATCGCCTACGAAGCGGTGGACGACCAGGCGGACGTGGTGCTGGTAAGCCACGACCATGTTGATCACAACTACACCGCGAGCATAAAAGGAGCCCCGGAAGTGCTCTACGGCTCCGGCAAGGCCGCGGGCATGGACTTTACCGCGGTGGACACCTTTCACGACGAGAGCGGAGGCTCGGAGCGGGGAAAGAACACCCTGTTCGCTTTTACCGTGGACGGGCTCCGGATCGGGTTCATGGGCGACCTGGGCCATCTATTGGACGACGAGCAGTTGAAGAAGCTCGGAAAGATTGACATCCTGCTGGCACCCATCGGAGGAGTGTTTACCATAAACCCTGACGGAGCGGCCAAGCTGGTCGAGCAGGTGAAGCCCCGCGCGGTCATCCCCATGCACTACAAGACCGACAAGTGCGGCTTCCCCATAGCGGAAGTGGACGAGTTCGCCAAACTGCTGACCAATGTCAAAAAGACCGGCAAAAGCGAATTAGAAATAAAAAACGATGATGTCCCCGCTTCCGGCCCGGAAGTATGGGTCCTCGAACACGCAAAGTAGTAAGCATTGAGCTTGCTGGGAGGATTATAATGCCTGCTTTAATCGAACTGTTACGCGAGCCCGGCATCGAACTCGGCCGGGTTACCGAGCACCTGGATGGCCTGAACCACCCCGAAAAGGTTGACCAGGTGGTGGCGCTGAAAAGAAAGGACCAGGAGAAGCTCTGGGAGATAGCGGAGGGTTCGAAGCCCCTTTCCCTCTCCTTCGTGGTGCCCGACTCCGCGGAGCCGCTCGAGTACTTTCCTTTCGAGGGCAAGAACTCGCTGCCGCTTTTCACCCGCTTCCAGAAAGTGTTCTACCGGGACAGCCAAGGCAACATCTGCGGATACAACAACTCGCCGGCAGGATGGCTGATCGGTCCCGGCTACTACGTGTGCGGGATGAACCCCAAAGCGCCGGAGTATGAAATCCAGGTGGACTACACCCGTCTCCCGGACGAGCACCCGCCGGGATGGCCCCGGATAAAATCCAACGACGTCTTTCCCACCAACTTCGTGTACGGCGGCACCAAGGACAACTTAAGGTGGGTCTCCAAGGACGTGGTGATCGGCCGGGCCTTCAAAATGGGCGAAGACCCCATGCCCAACTGGTTCGTGCTCTGCCGCGCTCAGCCCGCGCCGGAAGGCGTAAGCTGAACCGCCGGAGCTTGTCAAACATCTTACTATGGGCGGGCCTGCCGCATAAAAGCGGAGTTACGGAAATTACATCTGCCTGGATGGCCGGGAGAGCCGTCCGGAGTTGTGCCCCGGCCGCGTCGCAGGAAACCCGGCTTTGCAGCCGGGAACAGGTTTTACTTACTCCTCTGCTTGTCCTTTTGATTCTTCCCCGCCGATCTTTTTCTCTTCTCCGGAGAGGAGTCTTTTTATGTTTTCCCGGTGAGCGAACAGGGTAAGAGCGGAAAGGATAAAGGCAGCGAGAAGCGCGCTCCGGGTATAAGGAGCTCCCCACGTTACCAGAAGGGTGAAAAAAGGAAGCGATAGAGAGGCGCAGATGCCGGCCAGGCTGACGATCCGGGTCTGATAGGTCACCATGGCCCAGGTAATAAGAGAGAGCAGGGCGGCCAGGGGAAAGATGCCCAGCATGGCGCCGAAGGAGGTCGCAATTCCTTTGCCGCCCCGGAAATCGTAAAGCGGATTAAACACATGGCCCGAGACCGCACAAATTCCCGCCAGCATCCCCACCACCGGCTCGCCCAGAAAATAACCGGCGCCAACCACCGGCAAGAACCCTTTTAAGGTGTCGGCCAAAAAAACAACGATCGCCCAGTTTCTTCCCAGCGCCCGGTAGACATTGGTCGCGCCCACGTTGCCCGAGCCGACCGTGCGAAGATCAACTCCCCGAAGCCGGGCCACCACAGGGCCGGAAGGCAAGGTGCCCAGAAAAAAAGAGATAAGCACCACGTAGGGAAGGTACTGGTAAAGAAGAAACAGCCGGGTAATCATATTAACTCCATCTCGGCTCCGGCAGCTATTTTATTAACTTAAGCCGTTATTGAAAAATTCCAGCCGTCTGAATGTAAATGCCTATCGTCCGGAGGGGCTATAATGCCGGCAGGAGCCCTTTGAACAGCTTTTTAACGACCGGCGGGACCGAGAACCATCCCCGGACCAGCTCCGGGGTCATGGTTTGCAGTCCCGGTATCGCGTTTAGAAACTCGGCGTCAATTGCGGCTGGGTCCAGGTCTTCGCGCTCTTTGCCGAGCACCAGGAATCCCCAGTTGCCGGTGGTGTAAAAGGGTACGGGCAGAAACAGAGGCCTTATAAGCTCGAACGAGGACCGGGCGTTGTTGATAATGGTCTCCCACGCCCAGGTGTAGAAGATAAGGTCTGCGGCGATCTGCATCATGACTCCGCCCGGCCGGAGCGCCTGGTGGCACGCTTGATAGAACTCCCTCGATATGAGGACATCAGCGAAGTGAAAAGGATCGGTCGAGTCCACTATGATAACGTCGAAGCTGTTCTCTGCTGATTGTTCCACGTACCGGAAGCCGTCTCCCTCCACCACCTGCAACCGGGGGTCATCCTCGCAAGCGGCCCACTCCGGAAAGAAACGGCGGCAGGCCTCGAGGACCTTGGCGTCCAGCTCGCAAAGCACCGCCTCCTTAACGCCCTCGTGCTTCAGGACCTGCCGGGCCACCCCGAAATCACCGCCGCCAATGATCAGAACGCGCTCGTGCTCCCGCTTAAGCCCCAGGGGCACGTGGGCCATGGGCTCGTGATAGTAAAACTCCATCATCGGGCTTACGTTGAAGACGTTGTCCAGAAGAAGCACCCGGCCGATGTCCAGGGTCTCGATTACAGTGATCTCCTGGTAGTCGCTTACCGCGTGATACAGAATCTCCTTGACCTTGATGGACTGGCTGAATGACTCGCTGATCTGATCCACCAGGAAGTTCTGTCCCTTGATCTCCAATCTCTATGACCTCCGTTGCGGCCCGGATACAAGCCCCCCGCTCGGAAAAGCGCGGCGCTTACTTCGCCTCTGCCGCGAACACCTTGCAACCGTACTTGGCCGACGCCGCCCCCATGATAAGCTCTCCGTTATATACGGCCACCGACCTTATGCCGTAGTGCCAGGGGTTCCCGAAGCCGTCCTGGTTCTCGATCTTCCAGTGTTCGCCGTCCTCTGTTGATAAAAGTGCAAAAGACCCCTTGGGCAACCGGAGGCCCCGGTGATAATAGGTCCCGCCGTAAAGCCGGCCCTTGTACTCGATAAGCTGCCACAGGTAAGCGTGATCATCGCTCGGGAGCCCCTGCTTAATGACCCGCTGAAAATTGACGCCGTCAGTGCTCGAGTACAGGTCGTACCCCCGAAAGTAGTCCATAGTGGTTAAGTACAGGGTGTCCTGGAAGGTGTAGAGCTTCATGGCAGCGGTGTTGGTGAACTTGTCCATGCCGCCTTTGAAAAGCCTCTCGAAGTGAAGACCGTCGCCGGTGCGGAAGAGCTGCATCCCCCACGGGTTCAAGGTCCCCATGTACAGGTGGTCTTTAAAGATCATGAAGTCGGAGAACCACCAGTTGTTCCTGTCGCTGATGCCGTGCTTGACCACTTGGGTCCAGGTCTCGCCGTCCTTGCTCCTCCAGAGCTGGGCACCTTTCGAGCGGTTCTCGGTGCCGGCGTAGATGTAATCCTTGTATACCCCCAGTCCCCGGCCGGAGGTGTTGTCCGGGTCGCCGAATCCCCTTTGTGCCGCCCTGGTCCAGTTTTCGCCGTCGCAGGAGCGCCAGACCTCCATCCCGTCGTTGTGGTTGGCTGTAACCCCGAAGATGCAGCCCTTGGCCACCATCATCTTGCGCACGCCGATGTTATGAGGGTTCCCGAGCCCCTTTTCCACCACCTGCGTCCAGGTCCCGTCCGCATCATAGCGCCATATCTCGGCGCCCTCGCTGGCGCCCCTGGTGCTGGTGCCGGAGAAAAAGCGGCTCATGTCAGCCATGTCCTTCATGTTCAGGGTCCCCACGAAAAGCGAGCCCTGGAACACGGCCATGGAAAAGGCGTACTTGTTCGAGTCCTTGCCGAAGCCGTCCTGGTTGATCTGCCGGATGTTCTGCAAGGTGGCGGTCTCCATGCCGGAGGGCGCGGAAGCCGCGATCAGGCATGCTGCCATGAGCAAAAGAATATAACGACCGATACGCATTTTAATCTCCTTTCACCCGCAAAATGTTTTGTTCTTCCGAGCCTCTTGCAAAAAGAGCGGAGAAAAGTGGGAGAGACCTCCAGGTCTCGATGATCGCGAGCTGGAGCTCGCTCCCACCATACAAAGCCTAACTTACCACCTTCATAATCAGACTTTTGCAAGAGTCTCCTTCCTTAATTTTTCAGCCAGCCATCAAAAAGCCGTCAAATAAGAATCACCGGCCAGCTCCAAACATAAAGCACTAATATTATTAACTATTCATGTCAGTGTTCGCCTTCCGGCACTCCAAATTTTTCGAAGTTATCAAATAGCCATCAAATAAAAAGTCAAGCTCTCTCACGCCCAAAAAGGAACGTATGGGGCGGGTTGCGTTTTCATCCGGCGGGTTTGTTCTTGTCATAGCCGAGCTCTTTTGCGCGGAGGGCGTGCTCTTTGCATTTTTCCATGTTGTCGAGCTTCTTATAGACCAGGGCCATGTTATAGTGGGCCACTGCATAGTCGGGGTCCAGCTCGATGGCTTTTTCGAGCTTTTCCCTGGCCTTTTTATACTCTTTCCTCCCGGCGTGGATTATCCCCATGTTGTGATGGGCCACCGCCAGAAAGTGGGTGGTGTCCTTGACCTGGAGGTCCAGGATTTTGGCTATGTTCTGCCATTCGTTGTATGAGTCCTTGCCCTGTTCAAACTTCTTCTGGGCGCTCTGGAACATGGCCACCGCTGTTTTCATCTTGTCGCCCAGCTCCTGGATGCGCAGGGCTTTCTTCTTAACGTCCACCTTTCCGAGCGGCTTTCTTCTGTTGTTATTATCGTTCATATTCGGCGGCCTTATATCTCCGCTTTTTGCACGGCCTTTTCCATGGCCCAGGTGTTCATGGCGTAATTGGCGAACTCGACCGATTTCTTGTCCTCTCCTTTGCCCGCGTATACCGAGCTCAGCCGGGCGTAGATATCGCCCATGGCGAGGGGGTCGGACAGCCCTGCCACGTTATAGCTTTCCTTGGCCATTCTTGCACAATGGAGCGCCTGGTCCAGGTCTCCCACTATCTGGTGGACGGTGGAGAGGAAGAACCATGAGGTCCCTTCACTCTCGGTCTCTCCCAGCCTGCGGCAGATGTCGCGGCTCTGCTCCAGCAGACCGAGAGCGTTCGCCGGCTTTCCAAGCTCGACCTCGGCCCGGGCCTGGTAAAAGAGCAGTCGGGCGGCCAGGGCGGAACCGGCGGATATCTTTTCGGTGATCTCCAGTGCTTGTCTGCAATACTCCTTTACTTCTCCGACCTCCTGGAGCTCGGTCAGGCACTCCACTATGCGAAGATAGATGGAAGGCAGGCCCGGATGGTGCCCTCCGTCCGAGCCGATTATAACCGACTCCGCTTCCCGGTAGAAGGAGAGGGCCTTTTCAAAGCTCCCGGTGCTCATGTAGATGTCGCCTATCTCGACAACAAAGTTCAGTACCGAGGTGTCGGTGCTCCCCATCTCTCTGCTGAAAACGTAAAACGCTTTTTTCAATCCCGGAAGGGCCTTGCCGTACTCGCCGTAGCTGAGCTCGAGCCGGGCCCGGGCCCGCCACAGAAAGGCGTTTCCCAGAGAATCCTCTTCCTCTTCACCTTTCAGCGCTTCGTCCAACAGCAGCTCCGGGTCCTCCTCCAGAGCATACTGGTAGCAGACCTCCGCCAGGGAGGCGGCAAACATCTTCATTGGCTCGGACCCGTGCTCGGACTCCTCGGCCAGGTCGTACATCCGCCGCCAGAAGACCGGCTCTTCCTCCGGCCGGGGCCTGTCCATGTACCACAGTCGAATCCGGTCGGCAAGCCGGGCCGCCTCCCTGGAGTAAGAGTGGCGCACCGCCGGTTCCAGACCCTTCTTGTAGTAGCCGAGCGCAGCTTCCGGGTTCCCCTGGTACTCCTCCAGGTCGCCCCGGTTCTTGTGGTAGATGACCAGAGTCTCGGAGTCGGGCTGATACCGGGCTTCCAGGTCCAGGGCCCGATCGAGTCCTGCCACTGCCTCGTCCAACTTTCCTTCCGAGACCAGGAGCAGGCTCTTCTGGTTCAGAACATTGGCCAGGACAGGCAAAGCCTTGGAAGAGCGATGTTTTTTAAGCCGCTCTTCCATGTCCTCGAACTCCTGGATGGCCTCCCGGAGCCGTCCCTGCCGGGACTTCAAAAGGGCGAGCCGGACCCGGTCCGGAAAAGGCTCCAGGCTGCGATTGTCAATGGCGTCGTCTATTCGGAGGGCCTCGGCGAGCAGGTCTTCCGCGGCGGCAAGCCGGTGCCGGTCCTCTTCAAACTCGGAGAGCCTTTTAAAAATCCCCGCCTTTTCGGCTGAAGCAGGGGGAAAAACGTCGAGAAGCGAGGTGATCCGCCTTCCGGCTTCTTCCGCGTCTTCCGTGCTGCCGGCGCGGGCGAGCCCTTCCATCCGGTCCAACAGGCTCTCGATAACCCACAAGTGGCGGTCCCTGCGCTTTTTCCGGAAGCGGTATAAAACCAGCGCCGTGCATAATGCCGCAAGAGAAACCACTGCGCAAAGCAGGTAGAAGAAGCTGTCCAGTTCGGTGAAATACATAAAGTTTTTCTACTCCTCCATCAGTCAGGATACCATGAAAATCCGGCCAAAAAACAAAAAAGGAAGGAATGCCTCTTTAAAGGGAAAGCCAAACAAGCAATTAAATACGTTTCTTGTCCGCCCCCGCCAGGACGGGCTTATGCTTCAGGACTCCTCCAGCACGTCGGTAAGCTCCACTACCTCTTCTTCTTCCTCCTCCGAAATCAGGTCCACCAGCTCAGGCATGTCGGCAAAGCTCTTCCAAGACCCCTCTTCACGCTGCACCTCTTCATCGCCCGTGAGGTTCCCGCTCTCGTAGAGCTCTTTGATGGTCCCGAGCTTCACCGGCCCCAGAATCATGCCGTCCGGGTAACGGACCTGGTAGCGCGTATCAGGGGCGGGCTCAGCGCAAGGCTCCAGGTCCTCGATGATCTCTTCTTCCTCCTTCCCCTCTTTTTCCTGTTGCTCTGCCGGCTCCTCCTCGTCTGTAAGGTCAAACTCGGTCCCCACCTTCTCCCCGCTTACCGCGACGGGAGCGGCCGGAGCTTCCTTCTTCGCTGCCTCCTCTGCCTCCTCTGCCGGGGCCGGCTGTTCCGGAGCTTCCTTCTCCGGAACTTCTTCTGCCGGAGACGGCTGTGCAGGAACTTCTTCTGCGGCCTCCTCCGGCTCAGCCGGCCGGGCCTCCTGGCCGATGCCCGCCAGGTCATCACCGGATAAAACGTCGTCGGCATCCTCCGGGCCTTCCTCCGCCGGAGTGCGCGCTCCGCCGGGGGGGGGCCAGCTCTCTATGTACTCCGTGGAAGAGCTCTCGGAAGAAGCCTCTTCCTCAAGGGCCGCGGAAGCTTCTTCAGGCTCCGGTGGTTCCGGCGCAGGCTCTTCCGGAGCAGGCGGGGTTTCGGGTCCCTCCGAAGCCGGGGCTTCAGCCGATATCTCTTCTGGGGGAGATTCCTCACTCCCGGCGCTCACTTGTTCTTCGCTTTCCTTGAGGATATCTTCTCTCGCCGGTTCCGGCTCTGCTTCCTTCTCCTCCCCTTCTTCCGGGGATAAAGCGGCGTCCGGCGGGGGCGGAGTCAGAGGTTCTTCTTGCGAAGCGGGAGCCGCTTCCTGCTCTGGAGCTTCGGCAGGCTCTTGTTCTCCTCCAAAGGCGGCGCTGAAGGCTTCGTCCAGCTTGTCTTCCAGCCCGGAGGTGTCCATGACCTCTTTCAGCTCGGGAAAGAGCTCCTGCAACTCGGGGTAGCTCATCAGGGGCTTATACTCGGAATCGTCTTTGCTGACCTCTTCCTGCCCGCGTATCTTCTTCTCCCGGGCCAGCACCTTGACGGTGCGCAGCTTGACAGGACCCAGAACCAGCCCGTCCGCGCTCCGCACGGTGTAACGGGAGGACTCCTCTTCAGGCTCCTTGAGCTCAGAGGTGTCCACACCGTATCTTTGTTTGACCTTCTTTACCAGGGAGTCAATACGGCATTGCCTGCATAAGTTGTCCTCTTCATCCGCGGACTTAACAAAGGACTTGCCGCAGCTCGAGCAGACCGCCTGAACGGAAGAGGAATGCTGTTCAGCCTCGCCTCCGGTGGGAAGGCCCAGATCATCGGGGTGGATTCTGATGGGGTGCCGGCACTTGCTGCATTTAAAGGTTACGGTTTTGCCGGGCCTTTTTTTTATGGTCAGGCGATACTTAGCTCCGCAGTTATCACATCGTACCAGCATCTGTCTATATAAAACCTACCAAAGGGAGGCCGCTTTTTCAACAAGGCCTGGTGTTGCCGCGGCGGAGACACGGGGCTACTGGTTTACCGAGTCCTGGACCAGCAATCGCAGGACCAGCCAACTGTTAACCACGGTCCGTAGGTTCTTGGGCACTACTTTAGCTATCCGGGCCATTCTTTTGGGGGAGAGATAGAATTTCCGGTAGGCGTACTTGTTGGCCTTGTGGAGTTCGTCATCGGTGGCTTCCGAGATGTTCACGGACATGGTCGAGTAGTCGCGGAAGGCCACGTCCGTAAAGCTCTGGTTGACCATCTCGGCGACCTCGGTGCCGGGGAAGGGGTTTAAGTAAAAGAAGCTCGCCACGTGCAGGTCCGAGCTTGCCGCCCAGTCTCCGGTCATGATCATTTCCTCATAGGTCTCGGTGGGGAACCCCTGGATGAAGTAGCCGGTGGCCACCATTCCCCGCCGGGCCACCTCCTGGATGGACCACTTTACCTTGTCCGGGTCAATGTTCTTCTTGATGATTTTTTGTACCCGCGGGCTGGCCGACTCGACTGCGAACGCTATCCGGTAGAAGCCCGCCGCCTGCATGAGGTCCAGAAAATCCGTGTCGGTCCGGTCTCCCCGCAGTCCGTTGGGCACGGCTATATGCAGGTCCAGGTTCCGGTCAATAAGCCCCCGGCAGATTTCCTTGGCCCGGTTTATGGACAGGTTAAAGGAGTCGTCCACTATCTCGAGCTCCCGGATGCCGTACTTTTCTTTCAGCATGGACACCTCGTCCAGGACGGCTTCGGGCGAGCGGGGCCGGAACTTCTTTCCGAACACGTTATGGCAGAAGATGCAGTTATAGGGGCAGCCGCGGGAGGTGAACACTGTCAGGGTCCGGTGGTCGTACTTGACGATGTTCTCGGAGTTCCTCCCCCTGCGCTTGAAGTAGGCCGTCGGGTTTATAAGGTCCCAGGCGGGCTCGATCGCGTCCAGGTCGTCCATAAGCTCGCGGTGGCCGGTGAACACCGGCTCGCCGTCCTGCCGGGCCACCAGGCCGGTGATGCCGGAGAAATCGGCGCCCGACTCGATGGCGTCCATGAGCTCGACTACGGTGTTCTCGCCTTCGCCGACCACTGCCGCGTCCACGTTCCGGTCCCGAAGCACCGCTTCCCGGTTGGCGGAAGCGTAGGGGCCTCCCATGATCACGGGCGCCGCGGTCTCGGCTTTGGCTGCCGCGGCCAGCTCGTGCGCCTCTTTCATCTCGAAGTTGATGGAGGAGATGCCGATGGCGTCCGGCCGGAAGTCGCGGATTTTCTGCCGCATGGCGGACAGGTCCCACCGAAGGTTCCGGCCGTCCACGATCTCCACCCGGTCGCCCCGCCGGGAGCGCAAGGACGCCGCAACGTATCCAAGACCCAGCGGCACCGGCGTGGCAATAATGATGGAGTTGGGACGGAGAAGAAGTACGCGCATTTCTATTTATTAATGATACCACAGCCCTTGTCATAGTCGAAGCGCACTACTGCCGGGAGAGAGCAATTTGGAAAGCCTCTTGCGGCGAGAGAAAGATTATGTCGTCGCGGTCTTCCAGGGCCTTCTTTATATCCAGGAGGTCGGCATAGCTTATGGTCCAGGCGTTCACCGAGTAGAACGCTGTCCTGCCCTTTTGGCGCCGCCAGGGCGGCGTCCGCTTTTATGAGTCGGAGAAGCTCTTTTTTGCCGGTCATGAAGTAGTTCGAGCGGCTGTACATTACGGGCGGGCATCCTTTCGGCATGTCCTGGTAGCGCAGGTTTACGGAAGGGGAGTAGCCTGCGAGCATCCCCTTTATGTAGCCTCCCGCTCCCAGCGGCTCCATGAGGCTTGCCACGGTTTTCTCGGTTATGGCGAGGTAGAAGGCGGGGTCCAGGTTCCAGAGCACGTCCAGATGAGAGTGCTTCATGTAGTTAAGGGACACGGTCCGGAAGAACTCCCGGTTTTGAAACGCGGACGGAAAGGTAGTGGTTGTCGCCTAGTTGTAACGACCTGTCCGACACCGTGTAGAGACGCGGCTTCTCGCGGTTGGCCATGCCCTGAATGATGGCCAAAAGGTGCCTGTCCGCGTTGTCCAGGCCTTTTTTTCTACCACGTGCAAGCACTCCGGCCGGGCGGAGCGATGGAAAAGCCCGGGCGTATCCGGGGCGCCATGGATGGGGCCCGCCGCCGGCAGAGCAACAGCCAGGAGCGTCGCTTTCATGCCGGTATCATGCCTCGGCCCGGCCGGGTTTTTCAAGAGGTCATGATCGGATGGAGGTCTTCCGTATCCGGCAGGAAGGAAAGCTCCTTTCTCCACCTTTGAAACTCGCCTATCAGCTCGGTGTGGTCGTCGGTGGAGAGCAGGGCCCGGCGGTGCAGAAGGTGGAGCGTCCGGCGGAGGTCATTGGCCCGGGCCAGCACTTGTCCGCCGGTGGGGGATTCCTGCAGGCAGGCGGCGGAGTCCGGGTTGTTGAGGTAATCAAGCACGGTCTCGTGGACGCGGCCCTGGTAGGAAAGGAGCCCTGCGAAGTCCATCCGGTTCTCGTAATGACGGCGGACTCCCCGGATCATCCGGGACCAGAGTCCCATCCTCACCATGAGCTTGCCTCCCAGGAAAACCTTGCGGTCCATGAGCCGCGGAAAAGGGGTCCGGGGAAGGTTTTTCTCCACCAGGAGTTCGCAGTCGTGAAAGCGCCGGCTGTAGACCCGGCGGGCAGTGTCCCACACCCCGTCCTCCAAGGAGGCGTCAAAGATAAGCTCGTGAAGAAGGTGAGAGCCGCCCCGTCGGTCAAGCGTGTCCAGAAGTCGGTCCGGAACAAAATGGTTGTGGGCGATGGTGTCGGCAGCCAGATGGCTTAAGTAACCGAAGGCAAAAGAAGCCTGCCGGTCCGTTTTTGCATGGTCCAGTATCTTTTGGCCCTCGCTCCACAAGTGGTTGTTACTATCCTCTTTCATGAACCGCTTGCCGAGCACCATGTCCGGACACACCGACCCGTAAATGAACTCGAAAGGATGGCAGCTCAAAAGCTTCTTGATGGCGGGAGCAACCAGCGCGAGGTGGCTTAAGACGTAGGTCGAGGTCTCGATATGAACGCCCGGCCCCCAGGCATGGGCGGCCTCCGGCAAAAGAAACAAACAGAATATTGACCAGGCTGTGAAAAAGAGAACCATACGGAGCTTGGGAAACATAGCCCTTGTAAAACCTCCATCGCGTTATACAATACTCGAACCTTTTAAATAAATCTCCAAGGGCGGAGACTTTTCGAGCTTGAATATTGTGCTTATAAATGTAAACTATAGATGCAATCCCGGCTTTTTTCAACCGGCCGGGAGAAATTTTCTCCTTTCCATGTCGGCCGGCATGGAAAGGCCGCAAAAGCCATATCTTTGGCGCCGAGGAAGTATCTGAATGACGGGGAAAGCTTCTGCCACATCCATTGAGGAGCTCTTGGCCGACCTTTTAAAGGCGAGCCGGGAGTACCTTGTCTACCAGCAGGAGAATGGAATGGCCGGCATAGACCGGAAGGTGCTGGAGAAGGCCCGTGGCGAAGACGGGACCGCTGCGAAGAAAAACCCGGCGGAGGAGCTTCGCAAGGCCAAGCGCGAGCTGGGCGAATGTACGAGGTGCGCTCTTTCCAAAAGCAGGACCAACATCGTGTTCGGGGAAGGTGACCCTTTTGCCCGGATCATGTTCGTGGGCGAAGCTCCCGGCAAGGACGAGGACGCCCAGGGTCTGCCATTTGTGGGAAAGTCCGGAAAGATGCTTACCGACATCATTGAGAAGGGCATGAAGATATCCAGAAGCGAGGTCTACATAACCAGCGTTACCAAGTGCCATCCGCCCGGCGAGCGGACCCCCCGGCCCGAGGAAGTCGAGACCTGCTTCCCCTTCCTGAAAATGCAGATAGAAAGCATAAAGCCCAAGGTGATCGTGGCCCTGGGGGCAGTGGCCGCTCAGGCCATAACCGGCTCCGGCACGCCCATCAGCGGGATCAGAGGCGTATGGCACGAGTGGAACGGCATACCGGTGATGCCCACCTATCATCCCAGCTACCTGTTGCGAAAGGCAACTGCCAAAAAGGAAGTGTGGGAAGACATCAAAAAGGTCATGAAGAAAACCGGGATTCCCCTGGAGGAGACGAAATGAAACCTTTATACGCGGCGCTCCTGGTCGCTCTGATGGCAGCGGCAACTCTTTTGTGGGACTCTGCCGAGGCGCAGCAAAACCGCCAGCCCTCACAAGGCCATACCGCACCCGAAGCCGAAGCCGCGGCCGGCTCCACACAAGCGTCTCCAGCTTCTGAAGAAGAGGCGGAGAAACAAAAGCCCCCGGAAAAATCGCCGGGCCCGGCCTACCTGCTGGAGGTGGATGGAATAATAAACCCCGGGATTAAAGGCTACATAAAGCTGTACATGGAAAAGGCGGAGAAACAGGAGGCGTCGGTGCTCATCATTCGCATGGACACTCCCGGCGGGACCTTGAAAGCGACCAAGAAGATCGTCAAGCTGTTTCTGGCCGCCCAGGTGCCGGTGGTGGTGTACGTGGCGCCCGCGGGGGCGTCCGCGACCTCGGCGGGAATGATGATCACCGTGGGCGCGCATATAGCGGTCATGGCGCCCGGGACCAACATCGGTGCCGCTCACCCGGTGATGATGCCTTTCGGGGCCAAGTACGAGCCGGTGCCGGAAGACGACCCCATGATGGAAAAGGCCACCAAGGACACCGCGGCGTGGGTGAGGTCCGTCTGCGAGGTCCGCGGAAGGAACGCGGACTGGGCGGAGAAAGCGGTCAAGGAAAGCGAGTCCATAACCGCGACCGAGGCGGTGGAAAAAAACGTGGCCGACGGAACAGCAGCGGACGTAGACGAGCTTGTAAACTCCTTTCTGCCCGGCCGGGTGGTAAAGCTGGGAGACGGCTCCACCCTGTCCCTTCACACCAGGGGCGCCCGCATAGAAAAGAAGGAGATGACCACCCCTCAGAAGCTCCAGGACCTTATCAACAACCCCAACGTGATCATCGTGCTTCTGCTGCTGGGCGGACTGCTGGTGGCGCTCGAGTTCAAGAACCCGGGCATGTTCTTCCCCGTCATCATCGGCGCGGGTCTTATCCTGCTGGCCTTGTTGGCACCTTCGTTGAGCATAAACTACATCGGGCTTTTGCTCATCATCCTGGCGTTTGCGTTTTTCGTAGCAGAGGTCTTTATTGTAAGCTATGGGTTGCTGTCGGTGGCCGGAGTCGCCGCCATAGTGATAGGATCGTTAATGCTTTTCAATACCAAGGAGGCCCCCAACGTGTATCCTTCTCTGCCGCTCATCATTTCTTTGGCCGTGTTTATCGTGGTGGTAATCTTCATTTTCGGAGGCGCCATATTACAGGCCCACCGCAGGCGGGTCTCGAGCGGAGCCGACTACCTGGTGGGCATGGAAGCCGAGGCTGCAAGCGAGATCGGGCCTGATACACAGGGCAAGATTTTCGTGTTCGGCGAGTACTGGAACGCGGTCTCCGACTCTCCCGTTGCCAAGGGGGACAAAGTCGTGATAAAGTCTATAAACGCGGATAACCTGCGGGCCCATGTAACCAGGAAGTCCGCGCCGTCGCCGGAGGAAAACCAGTCCGGCTGAACATCGGGAAGGCCGGTCTTAATAAGGCCGGCCCACCGGCATCTTCAAGCGGGCGCCGCCCCCAAAAAGGAGGAGAAAAGATGGAGATAGGGATCGGGTTTATCGGAATAATCATCGCGGCTCTTGTGCTCCTCTCCATGATGATCCGGATTCTCAACGAGTACGAGAGAGGAGTCATCTTCCGTCTCGGCAGGGTCCTGGACCGGCCCAAGGGACCGGGGCTTATCCTGCTCATTCCCATTGTGGACCGGATGCAGAAGGTGAGCCTTCGTACCGTGGTCATGGACGTGCCTCCCCAGGACGTTATCACCTCCGACAACGTGACCCTAAACGTCAACGCGGTGGTCTACTTCCGGGTCCTCGAACCCGGCCGGGCCGTCATCCAGGTCGAGAATTACCTCTATGCCACCAGCCAGCTTGCCCAGACCACGCTCCGCGCCGTGGTCGGCCAGTTTGACCTGGACACTCTGCTTACCCAGCGTGAAAAGATCAACCAGCAACTCCAGGAAATCCTGGACACCCATACCGACCCCTGGGGCATCAAGGTCAGCCAGGTCGAGGTCAAGCACGTGGACCTGCCCGAAGAAATGCGGCGGGCCATGGCCAGGCAGGCAGAGGCCGAGCGGGACAGGCGGGCCAAGGTCATTCACGCCGAAGGAGAACTTCAGGCCGCGGAAAAGCTGGTCCAGGCCGCGGACATGATGGCCAAGTACCCCATCTCCCTCCAGCTCCGCTACCTGCAGACCCTTATTGAAGTGGGCGCGGAAAACAACTCCACCATTACTTTCCCCGTACCGATTGACCTGTTCAAGCCCTTTGCCGAGTGGGGAGAGGTTATGAAAGCAAAAGCGGAAAAAGAAGGAAAAGAATAAGGCCCGGACCAACCATGAAATAAGGACGGCCTGGGAGGTATAATAGAAAAGCTGGGCTAAACCCTAAGGAGACATGGCATGACAGGAGAGGAAGAGAACAAGGACCGGCAAGTAAACGCCGCGGACGAGACCGGGCCCGGCTGCCTGGGAAAGACCATCAAGACGGTGGTGGTTCTTATCGTGCTTGTTTGCATAGTAGGCTTTTTCTTCACCCTGGAAAAGGTCCAGCCCTGGGAGACAGGGCTCCGCTACTGGAACATCACCGTGCCCGGCCTGGCTAAGCGCGGAGACGTCAACCAGCTGGACCCCGGCTACAGCGTGATCATACCATACCTGCACGAGTTCAACCGCTACGACTGCACCATCCACCGGTTCGAAATGGCGCCTCCCTCCCAGGACGCCCATCCCGACCAGGAACCGCTCCGGGTAAGGACGGCAAAGGACCAGGACGAGATAGACGTCTACGTTACCATCCTCTACCACGTTGACCGCAACCAGATAGAAAAGAACGTGCAAAACACCGGACAGACCGGCCTCCGCGAGAACTACTCCGACAACAAGGCCATAAAAGAAAAAGGAATTAAAGCCATCTGCCCCCAGGTACTTCAGGCCAGGCTCGGAGAGATAATGACCGCAAACCAGTTCTACAGCATGACCAAGAAGAAAAGAACGAGGATAAAAGAGCGCATCAAGAAGCTGAACAACATCACCGAGGACTATAAGCTCGCGGAAAAGGAAAAAGAAGAGCTCGAAAGCCTGCCCCGGAGAACGCCGGAGCAACGCCGGGAACTAAAGGAGCTTGAAGACGAGCTTGAAGAGCTGGAGAACAAGGCCGGAAAGATCGAGCTTAAAGACGGAAAACCCGATGTAACCGGCAAAGAGCGCATCGAGCTTCTGGCTGACGCTCTTTCCGAGCTCCGTTCCGACTACCCCACCGACCAGTATCTTCTCGACCGCTCGACCCAGATGCAACGGGCCCTGGAGGAGATGAACCTGTTTTTCAAGCCGCGGGGGATCGAGGTCACCGCAGTACTGATATGGGACTTCAAGTTCAAGGACCGCATCGAGGCGTCCATTATCAGCAAGGTGATAGCGGATGAAAGGGTCGAGATGGAAAAGGCCCTGAAGGAGGCCGCCCAGGAGCGCGCCGAGTGGCAGAGGCTGTTGGCCAACGCGAACGCGTCCGCGGAAGCGGAGCTGGCCCGCGGTAGCGCCCGGGCCCGCGAGATAGATGCAGAGGCGGACCGGTACATGACCGAGAAGATAGCCCTGGGCGACAAGATGATAATGCAGGCCAAGGCGGAGGGAAAAGGAAAGATCAAGAACGCCCTGGCCGGCAAGGGAGGAGAGGTCTACGTGGGGCTCGAGTATGCGAACGCCTTGAAAGGGCTTCAGCTTATAGTACTTCCCGCAGGCGGACCCGACGGGGTGAACCCCCTTCAGCTCGGGAAGTCCATAAAGCAAATCCAGCCCTCGATCGAAGGCCTTCCCGGAGGTGAAAAATGAGTTATAAAGTGAAAACCTCGCTGGCGGTGTTGGCCCTGGTTGCCCTCCTGGCCGGCGGCATGGCCTGTACCCGGGTCAAATCCAATGAAGTGGGAGTCAGGGTCAACAACCTTCCCGTGATCCATAAGGTGGAGAAAGACCCCAAGCTCACCGGCTGGTACTGGCAGATTCCCAATATCCATACCTTTATCGTGCTGCCCCGCACCCAGATGAAGATACAGATGATTAAAAAGGGAGAGGTCGAGTTCCGCACGCCCGGCCCGGCCATCGAGTCGAAGAAGGTGGTCCCGGAAGAAGAGCAGGAGCAGGCCCATGCTCCCGAGCAGCAGATGGAGCAGTTTAAGAAAGAGGTCAGCAAGTCCGACCGCGTCCGGATCGTGATCCATGATCGCAGGCACGGCAACGAAAGCGTCCGCATCAAGACCGCGGACGGCAACGATGCCTGGGTAAACGTTATCGTGGCCTATCGCATCATGCCGGAAGGCGCCTACAAGGTGGTCCAGAAGATCGGGAAGAAGAAAGACATCGAGAGCTTCGTGGCATCCATGGTGAGAGGTACGCTTCGCTCCTGGCTGTCCGAGCTGGACTCGAGCGAGATACTGAGACCGCACGACCGCAAGGTCCAGGTGGAAGGAGTCGTGGACTCGCAAGGCAACGTCAAGAAGAGGGGCGCTCTCCACGAGCTTAACAACCGGCTTTCTGATTTCGGGATCAAGATAGACAAGATCTCCGCTCCCGAGGTGGTCATCCATCCGGGTTATGAAGAGGTGCTAAGTAAAAAGCGCATAGCGGAAGAGGAGAGGGAAGAGTACCTGGCCTACCAGAACAAGGCCAGGCAGGAACGCTGGACCAAGGTCAACAAGGCCCGCGGTGAAGCGGACTCCATGATCGAGCTGGCCAATGGCCGGCTGGCCAAGACCCGGCAGGAGGCGGACGCCGAGCTCGAGGCCAGAAAGCTGAAGTCCCAAGCCATGCGGGTGAAGTACAACCAGCGGGCCGAAGGTGTCCAGGCCCAGACCGCGGTACTGGCCGGGCCCGGCGGAGACACCTACGTGGGCATGGCCATATCCGAAGCCATCCAGGGCAAGCCCATCATAATAGTGCCCGGAGAGGGATCGTTGCAGACCATGGACCTGAACGAGCTCGTCCAGACCTATGGAGGGGTCAAATCAATAAGAAAAGATAAAAAGGAAAAGAGCTCACAGGACAAGAATATACTGACCGAAGACCTCCTCCAGCAACTGCCCCAAAAGCCGGAAAAAGAAAGCGGGAAATAAAAAGTCTCGATCAAGCTTCTTGCAAATGCTCTAGGGTAGAAAGGGAAGTGAAAGGATTGAATGGCAGACAGGGAGGTCTCTCCCACAAGAAGAGGATATCTGTCCAGCCCATCAAGACATGGGGCTCCACATCCTCCTTCGCGTCATGAGCCGAGCGCCTTTACGTAGTCCTTGCGAACCGGGCTGAAGCAGTCGTAAGCAACAGCAGGACCGCTTACCGCGGACACGCTGTGCTCAACCCCCGAAGGGATCACCACCACCTCGCCCGGCTTGACCAGGCGCTCCTCGCCGTCCACGTTGAAAAACAGGCTCCCCGAGATAATAAGGCTTATCTGCTCGTGCTCATGGCTATGAGGAGGAATGACCGCACCCTCCTCCAGCTCCACGAACGTTACCATTACCTTCTCCAGGTGGACCTCCCGCATGGTGATACCGGGAACCATCTCCCGGCAAGGAAGATCGGATATGACCTTATACTTCATCTTTGCCCCCCTTGCTGCGCTCGCGTACATAACGGCGCCGAACCCGGACCCACTCTTGCTCTGCGCCTTCCAGCACCGCCGGAAAAAACGGACTTATACTATCATAAGCCGAAACCGAAACCGCGTCCAGCCCCTCCCGCAAAGTATCCCGGCCGGCAGGCGTATAAGGGACCTCGATCACCGGAAGGCCGGTAAGACCCTCCAGCACCGAACGGTTGCCGGAAACCGAGGCATCGAAATCATCCGAAAGCCGGCTCAACACTATTGCCAGAGCATTAAGACCACGCCGCGCAAGCGCCTCCAGCGTCAAAAGCGTGTGGTTTATAACCCCCAGGCGGTTCGGGCCGCAAACCACCACCGGCAAAGCCAGCGCCTTTATAAGATCCGCGTTCGAAAAACGCGGGTTCAAAGGAACCAGCAATCCTCCAGCGGTCTCGACAATAACCGCGTCACAGCGCTCCATCCACAGGTTCATGGCCTGGTAAATCCGGTCCAAGGAAATCTCCACGCCCTCCTGCCGGGCGGACTCCCAAGGTGCAACCGGCGACTCGAAACGCCACGGAACAACATCGTCCCATGGAACCGGATCGTTCCCTTCGCCCGGAACCGGCAACCCGGCCGCCCGACATAAACGAAGGCCGTCCTCCGGAACTCCGCTGCAGCCCGTCTCCACCGGCTTTAAAACTCCCGTCCGAAAACCCGCGTTCCGGAACAGCGCGCAAAACGCACAGGCACAAGCAGTCTTGCCCACGCCCGTGTCAGTGCCCGTAACCGCTACTCCCTTGTAAATCATGGTCTAACCATCGCCATGATACCACGAAATAAAAAAAGCTCCTCCAGAAACACTCGCTCCTTGGTCTTGTTTTCTTCTGCAAGATTTCCGGAAATATTATCGAGCTCTTGCGGCGGGAGTGCCGCGGGATGATCGGCCATGGCGGGACAAGGAACGTTCTAAAAGCCCAGCGCCTCCACCACAGCGTCGTACTCGGGCGGGAGCTCCGCCTTCTTCTCGATGTACTGCCAGGCGGTTTCCTTGCCGGAGTCGGGGTCCTTGAGCCCGTGGCCGGTAAGGGTACACACCACGGTCTGGCCGCGTTTTATTCCCATCTCTTTGTTGTACTTGATAAGCCCGGCGATTCCGGCGGCGCTTGCCGGCTCGCAGAACACGCCTTCCCGGGAGGCGATCAAGTAGTAGGCCCTTCTTATCTCGTCCTCGGAGACCATGTCTATCATGCCTTCCGATTCACGGGCCGCGTCCTCCGCCCGGGTCCAGCTTGCCGGGTTCCCGATCCTGATGGCAGTGGCGAAGGTCTCCGGCTTCTCGACCACCTGTCCTCTGACAATGGGAGCGGCGCCTTCGGCCTGAAACCCGTTCATGTGGGGCAGGTCGCCGGTAATGCCTTTTTCGTGGTACTCCCGGTATCCCATCCAATAGGCGGTGATGTTGCCGGCGTTTCCCACCGGCATGACGTGATGGTCGGGCGGCCTGCCCAGGTAGTCGCAGATTTCAAAGGCCGCGGTTTTCTGCCCTTCCAGCCGATATGGGTTCAAGGAGTTCACCAGGGTTACGGGGAACTCCTCGGATATGCGCCGGACGATCTTCAGGGCCTGGTCAAAGTTTCCCATGACCTCGAGCACGGTGGCCCCGTGCATGACCGCCTGGGCCAGCTTGCCCGCGGCGATTTTTCCCTCCGGGATTATCACGTAGGCCTGAAGGCCCGCCCGGGCGGCATAGGCGGCAGCGGAGGCCGAGGTGTTGCCGGTGCTGGCACAGATCACCGCCTTCGAGCCTTCCTCCAGGGCGTGCGAGACCGCCACGGTCATGCCGCGGTCCTTGAAGCTGGCGGTAGGATTCAGCCCCTCGAACTTGAAGTACAGGTCTACGCCCGGCAGGACCTCGCGGGCCAGGTGGCGGGAAGGGATAAGGGGAGTGTTGCCCTCCTGCAGGGTGATGATGCACTCCCTGTTCTTAAGGGGAAGGTGCTCCCAGTATTTATTAATGACTCCCTGCCAGGTCATGGTTTGTGCCTCCGTGAAGCCCGCTTCACAAGCCGGGCTCGATTCTAATAAGACGGATCGGACCTTTTACCTCCCTGAGCTTCCCGAGCTCCGCCAGGGCCTTCTGCATCCGCGACTCCTTGGCAAGGTGCGTCATGATGATCACCGCGGCCTCCGGGCCGCGCTCCCGATTGCGCTGGATCACCGACCGGATGCTTATATCGTTACTGCCGATGATGCCGGCAATCCGGGACAACACCCCCGGCCGGTCCCGGGCCTGGAGCCGGAGGTAATACTCGCTTTCGATCTCCTTGAAGGGCAGGATGGTAAAAGAAGGACGGAAGTCGTCCTGGAACGATCCAGAAGGAAGCCGGCGGGCCTCGTGCCCCTTCAGAATGCCGCGGGAGAGCTCGATCACGTCGCCGACCACCGCGGCGGCAGTGGGCTCCTGACCCGCTCCCTGCCCGTAGTACAGGGTGGCTCCCGAGAAGTTCCCTTCCACGTAAACCGCGTTGTACACGCCGTGCACCGATGCCAGGGGAGTGTTCTCCGGCACCAGGGTCGGGTGGACCCGCGCTTCCAGCCCCGAGTCCGTCCGCTTGGCAATAGCCAGGAGCTTCACCACAAAACCCAGGTGATGGGCGGCCATGATGTCGGCCGAGGATATCCGGCTGATGCCCTCCCGGTAAATATCTCCCAGCTTGACCGGGACCCCGAAGCCCAGCCGGATCAGAAGTGCCAGCTTGTGGGCGGCGTCGTACCCTTCCACGTCCGACTCCGGCCTGGCCTCGGCGTAGCCCGCGGACTGAGCGTGCGCAAGGATGTCGGCGTAGTCTCCCCGCCCCGCGGTCATCTCGGTAAGAATGTAGTTGCAGGTGCCGTTAACAATGCCGTAGATGGACTGGAGCCGGTTGGCGGAAAGTCCTTCCCGTAAAACCCGGATGATGGGAATGGTACCGCAAACGCTGGCCTCGTAGTAAACGTCCCGGCCGTGCTTTTTCGCGGTCCGGAATATCTCGTTGCCGTTCTTGGCCAGAAGCGCTTTATTGGCGGTAACCACTGACTTTCCCGCCCGCAACGAGTCCAGGATGAGCTTCTTCACTCCCGGCCAGTCCCCGGCCAGCTCCACTATTACCTCAATTTCCGGGTCGTTGATGAGCTTGTAAGGGTCTTTAGTAAGTAACTCCTTGTTGACCTTGACCGCCCGCTCGCTCTTGATGTCAGCGTCCGCCACTCCATAAAGCTCGATCTCTCCGCCCAGCCTTGCCCGGATATCCTTCCGGTTCTCCTTGAGCAGACGGATGACACCCTGACCAATGGTGCCATAGCCGATCAGCCCCACTTTAACCGAACTCATGGAACCTCCGATTCCCGATCATCAAAGACCGCCGTCCCGTTCGAACCAGCGCTTTAAGCCCCGCACCGCCTGCTTGATACGCTGTTCGTTCTCCACCAGCGCAAAGCGCACGTAGCCTTCCCCCACCTCCCCGAAACCGATGCCCGGGCTTACCGCCACCTTGGCCTCCCGGAGCATCCGGAGGCTGAACTCGAGGCTGCCCGCCTCCTGATACTTCTCCGGCATCCGGGCCCACACGAACATGGTGGCCTTGGGCTTTTCCATCGTCCATCCGATCCGGTTCAGCCCGTCCACCAGTGCGTCCCGCCGCGACCGGTACACGTCGGCTATGCGGGGAGGCTCGTCTTCACACTCGTTCAGGGCCTTGATGGCCGCGATCTGGACGGGCTGGAAGATGCCGTAGTCAAGGTAGCTCTTGATCCGGGCCAGCGCCGCGATCAGGTCGGCATTGCCCACGCAGAACCCTACCCGCCAGCCGGCCATGGAGTAGCCCTTGGTCATGGAGTAAAACTCGACCCCGATCTCCTTGGCCCCCGGCACCTCGAGCAGGCTGGGAGCCCGGAACCCGTCGTAAACAAGGTCGGCGTAAGCCAGGTCGTGAACGATGTAGATTTTGTACTCCCGGGCGAACTCGACCACTTTCCGGAAGAAGTCCAGGTCAACCACCCGGGTGGTGGGGTTATGGGGAAAGTTCAGGAATATCATCTTGGGAAGCGGCCAGGTATACTTGGTGGCGAACCGGAGCTGCTCGAAGAAGTCCACGTCGTCGCAAAGAGGTATGCTCCTCACGTCCGCACCCGCTATCACCGAGGCGTAAGAATGAATGGGATAACAAGGGTTGGGAACGAAGATAACATCGCCCGGCCCCAGCGTCGCCAGCGCCAGGTGGGCCAGCCCTTCCTTGGCCCCGATGGTCGCGATGGCCTCGGTCTCCGGGTCCAGCTCGACCTCGTAGCGGCGCTGATACCAGTTGCTGATGCCCTTCCTGATGCCCTTGATGCCCCGCGAGGCGCTGTAGCGGTGGTTCTTGGGGTTGTCCAGCGCTTCCTTCATCTTGTTGACGATAGGCTCGGGCGTGGGAACGTCAGGGTTGCCCATACCCAGGTCAACTATGTCTTCGCCCGCCCGCCTTTCTTTCATCATCTGTTCCACTACCATGGCGAACACATAAGGCGGAAGACGCTGGATGCGGTGAAACTGTTTAACGTCGGCCGACATTTTTAATAAAAACCTCCAGCGAAGAAAACAAGTTCGCGTTTTATCTTTTTCAGGGGGATTCCTTCCCGGTTTCCGGCATGTTCTCAGGCTCGGGAAGCTCGCTGAAAAGAAACGTCTTGTGCCAGGCCCTCATGGCTTCCGCGTTCTTCTCCGAAGAGGCCATGATCCGTATGCCGTCAAACCCCTTCCGGTACTGGGGAAACTTCCGGTTTACAAACCCGGCCAGCTTACGGGCCTGGCTTTTCAGCTTCTCCTCGTCCTCCAGGGAAGGTGCGACGTAGCGGACCTGGACCAGATGGTGGCCCTTTTCATAAGCGGTGTCAACGGTGTAGACCTTGAAAACGTCCTCGCCTACCTCCCAGGCCTCGATCTTGCCCGAGGGCAGGTAGTCCACCTTGATCTGCTGGATCTGCTTGACGATGGCCTGCGAAACGAACTCCTGCACACCCATCCCCATCTCCGAGAGCATGATCGCCGTCTTATAGTATAGCACGGCCAGGTGAAGATGGTTCTTCTCCCGGTACTCCTGCGCTTTCTTGAAGTAATGGCTGTAAAGCTTGTGGTTGATGGTGATGGGGTAAAGCTCGGCCGCACTGAACTTCCATCCGTCCTTTTGCTTCTCCATCCGGACTATGACCCGGACGGCCTCCCGTTCGGTCCGGGCCCGATATACGACCACCGCCAGGGTCCGGTTCGCCGGGACCAGGTGCATGTCGTTCATCCCCTCTTTGCCCAGGTTGCAGGGCACCCAGAGCTGCTTTTTGTCCGAGGAGCTCGTTAAATGATAGACCTCCCTAAGCTGGGGATAGCTGAGCTCTCCAAAGGACTCTTCAATCCTCGTCAGGTAATACCGGAACTGGTCCAGGCTCTGCCGCGACTGCATCTCCTCGCTCCCGGCTTCGTAAAGCTCCTTGAACTTCTCGGTCTCCAGAAGATGCATGAGCTGATTTCCGGTCTCGACAATACCGTCTAACTTCTCTGGCGGTATCTCTTCGTTTACCAGGCAGGCGGTCTCATCGCTTTTGTCTTTATCGCAGGAGAGGCCGGCCAGGACCAGGAGAAGAACGATTAAAATTCTCTTCATGAAATAAAAAGCTCCTGTTGTGTTTCTGTTTCGCTTTACTAGTCTAGGTAAGCACTCCCCCGCTGTCAAACCTCCGGCAGGGTGTACAATACTGTGGCGTACACCTTCCGCCCGGCTTGAGAGTGTACTATTATCGTGCAATACTTTCTATCTGTTACCATTAGTCCTATCTTATTTCGGAGTGAACGGATGCAGATCGGGGTCATTTACCGAGAAGAGTCCCGGCGGGCCCGGGAGCTGGCCGCGGCCGAGGTCGAGAAGCTCGTCCGCAAAGGGTACTCAGTGAAAACCCTTGACTCCCAGAGCCCGCTGGGGGAGGCGGCCCCCGCAAGTGAAAGCGAGTGGGCGGAAGGGCTTGACCTGGTACTGGTCTTTGGCGGAGACGGGACCCTGCTCAGGGCCGCCCAGATGGTGGTGGACCGGGACGTCCTGGTCCTGGGAGTAAACGCAGGCGGACTGGGCTTTCTGACCGAGGTCCGGCCGGAAGAGCTGGAGCCGGTCCTGGTAAAGGCCCTCCAAGGCCAGGCTCCTTATACGGAAAGGGACGTGCTCTCCTGCGAGATGGAAACCGATTCCGGAAAAGTAAAGATGCACGCCTTAAACGAGGTCTCCATTACCTGTGCCGGTCTGCCCCGGGTCATTGACCTGGAAACCAGGATCAATAACGTTTTCGTAACCTCCTTTCGAGCCGACGGACTGTTAGTGTCGTCAGCTACCGGGTCCACCGCCTACTGCATGGCAGCGGGAGGGCCCATCGTTCATCCCGATCTAAGCTCCATTATAATTACCCCTTTGTGCCCTCATACCCTGACCTCGAGGCCGCTGGTAATACCCGGCACTTCCACCATAACCGTAACCATGCAAAGCGACGCCAAGACAGTGCACGTAACCGCGGACAGCCAGATGGCAAACCCCTTGCCGCCCGGCAGAAGCGCAACCATCAAAGCGGCCGAGCACGGTCTCAAGCTGGTGTCCTCCCCCTCCATGAACTATTACGAGATACTCCGGACCAAGCTGAGGTGGGGGGAGCTCTGAATGCTCCAGGTTTTGAAGATAAAGGACCTGGCGGTCATCGAGTCTTTAGAGCTCGAGGTCTCTCCCGGCTTGACCGTTCTCACCGGCGAGACCGGGGCGGGCAAGTCCATACTGGTGGACGCGCTGACCCTGGTGCTGGGAGGGCGGGCGTCGTCCGGCCTGGTCCGCACCGGCGCCGACGCGGCCGAGGTCGAGGCCTTGTTCGATCTCTCCGGCATGAGCGGGTCCGCGGCGCTTTTGGCCGAGCGCGGTTTTACCGAGCCGGGGCAGGACCATCCCCCCGAGATCGCGGTGCACCGGACGGTGAGCAAGTCGGGCAAGAGCAAGGTGCGCGTAAACGGAAAGGTGGAGACCCAGGCGCGGCTCTTCGAGCTGGGAAGGTGCTTGGTGGACATCTACGGCCAGCACGAGTACCAGACCCTCCTCCGGCCGGAGAAACACCTCGAGCTTTTGGACTCGTTCGGCAACCTGGAGGGAAAGCTTAAAACCTACCGGGAAGCCTACCGCCAGCTCCGGGAGCTTACGAAAGAGCGCGACCGGCTGGACATGGACGAACAGGCGAAGCGGGAGAGGCAGGACCTGCTCCGCTATCGCATCCAGGAAATAGAGTCGGCCGGGCTCTCGCCGGAAGAAGAGGACGAGCTCCTCTCCGAGCGGGAGAGGCTCAAGCACGCCGAGACCCTGAAAAGCGCGGGAGGCTACTCGGTCGAGGTTCTCTACGAGGCGGACGAGTCGGTGCTGGGAGTTCTGCGCGCGGTCACGGACCGGCTTTCGGAAGCGGCCCGGCACGATGAGTGGTTGAACGGTCCGCTGGACCAGGTAAGCCAGTCCGCGGCCATACTGGAGGACGTCTCCCACGAGCTTAGGAGCTACGCGGACGGTATCGAGTCCGACCCCGACCGGCTGGCCTGGATCGAAGACCGGCTCGAGCACATCAAGAGGCTGAAGCGCAAGTACGGGGGGGAAGTGGAGTCGGTTCTTTCCACTTTGGAAGAGGCCAGGCAGGAGCTTTCATCGCTTGCGACGCAGGAGGAGCGGGCCGCGGAGTTGGAGGACGAGATCGAGAAGACGAGATCGAACGCCGCGGCGCTGGCAGATGAGCTGGGCCGAGCGAGGCGCAAGGTTGCTTCGAAATTGGAGAAGAGCGTGGAGGCTGAGCTCCGGGACCTGGGCATGAATAACACCCGCTTCCAGGTGCGGTTCGAGCCTTTGAAGAAGCTGTCCTCCGTGGGCGCGGACGCGGTGTCGTTTTACATCTCTCCCAACCCGGGGGAGGACCCCAAGCCGCTTTCGCGCATCGCCTCGGGAGGAGAGCTCTCCCGCATCATGCTGGCTTTGCGGGTCCTCCTGGTGGGGGGCGAAGATATCCCCACCCTGGTGTTTGACGAGATAGACGAAGGTGTGGGCGGAGCGGTCGCGGAAGCGGTGGGCAGAAAGCTTGCCGCCCTGGCCGGAAACCACCAGGTGCTCTGCGTAACCCATCTTCCCCAGATCGCGGCATCGGCGGAGCGTCACGCGCGGGTCATAAAGCACCAGGACAAGCAAAGGACCTGGACCGAGATCGAGGCGCTGGACGAGGACGAGAGGGTCGAGGAGCTGTCCCGGATGATGGCGGGAATGGAAGTCACCGATACCGCCCGCGCCCATGCCCGGGAGATGCTCGACAAAAGCGCGCCGGCAGATGCATCCTTTCAAAAGCACACCTCCAAGGCCGGGAAAAAACCAGGTGATGCGCCTCGGAAAAGGAGATCCCGTCAAAGGAGTTCGAGTTAAAATGAGCGGTAAAAAAGATATCCGGACAAGGGTCCTCTCTCCGGACGAGGCCATGGAGGAGGCGGAGAGGCTGTGCCGGCAGAAGCGGTCCGTTTCCGGCTGGGAGCTTTATCTCGAGAACGAGGACCATCTTTCCATCGAGGTCCGGGAGGGCGAGGTCGAGTCTCTGGTATCCGCCCGGACCAACGGCTTTTCGGTCCGGGTCAGGTCCGGCAATCGGATCGGGCTCGCTTACACCAACAAGCTGTTTCCGGGCTCGCTGCAAGAGGCCATAGACCGGGCCTGCGAGTCTGCTTCCTACCTGCCGGAGGACGAGCATAACCGGTTCGGGGAACCCGGTTCGGCTGAGTTGCCGGAGCTCGACATAGTGGATGAAAGCCTGGACTCGATAGACCGGCAAGAGAAGATCAAACGGGCCGAGACCCTGGAGCGAAGCGCGCTTTCGTATGACCCCCGCATCAAGCGGACCCGGGGCGCGGAGTACGAGGAGATTAAAAGCGAGGCGCGGATCAAAAACTCGGAAGGGGTGAACGCGAAAGGAAAAGCCACCTTGTGTTCGGGCTCGTTGGAAGCGGTGGCGGAAGAGAACGGCCAGGCCCAGGCCGCGGACGAGTTTGAAACCGTACACCACTATGATAAACTTCTGGCGGACGAGATCGGGGCGGAGGCCGCCCGCAAAGCCGCGGGACTGCTGGGAGCGGGGCAGGCCCCCACCGGGAAGATGCCGCTGGTGCTGGACCCGGAATCCGCGGCCGGCTTTCTTTCCGTGCTGGCTTCCGCCATATGCGCGGACGCGGTGGACAAGGGACGGTCATGGCTTTCCGGCAAACAGGGAGAGAAGATAGCTTCCAGCGTGGTAAACCTGGTTGACGACGGGCTGATGACGGACGGTCCGGGGGCCTTTCCTTTTGATGATGAAGGGACGCCCTGCGGGCGGACCTTCGTGGTCCGGGACGGCCGGCTTGAGAGCTTTCTTTATAACCTGTATTATGGGAGCAAGTTCGGGGTTCCGTCCACCGGCAACGGAATGAGGAGCGCTTTTTATCTTCCGCCCTCGGTAGACACCTCCAACTGGGTCATGCTTCCCGGCCGGTGCGAGTGCGAGGACCTGATCCGGAAGGTGGATGCCGGTCTTTACATAACCGAGCTTCTGGGACTCCATACCGCGGACCCGGTAACCGGAGAGTTCAGTTTGGGCGCTTCCGGCTACCGGATCGAAAAGGGGACGCTGGGCGGGCCGGTGACCGGCCTGGCCATTGCCGGCAGCCTACAAGAGGTGCTTTACAAGGTCGCGGACGTGGGCTGCAATTTAAAGTTCAGTGGGGACACGGGTTCGCCCGCCATTTTGATCGAGGAAGTGGACGTGAGCGGGTCGGGCCGGGAAAAGAGGTGAGCATGAAAGTCAAGGCCTATGGCGCCACCGATGTGGGCAGGGTAAGGACGGCGAACGAGGACTCCTTCCTGGTTAATGACGACCATCTTCTCTACATAGTGGCTGACGGCATGGGGGGGCACCAGGGGGGAGACTATGCCAGCTCTCACGCGGTGCAGTGGATCCAGGAAGAGGTCATAAAGCAACAGGAAGCCCAGGAGTCCACCCTGCCGGTGGGAGGACCGGCGGAGAAAACGCCCGCCCAGACCAGGCTCTTGCATGCCTTGAAGGAGACCAATCGCAAACTGTTCCAGAAAGCCTCGGAAGACCCGTCCCTCCGGGGTATGGGCACCACCGTAACCGCGGTCCAGCTCGACGACAAGTACGTGAACATAGCCCATGTAGGGGACAGCAGGATTTACGTGCTAAGGGAAGGCATCCTCTTCCAGCTCTCCCGCGACCATTCCTGGGTCCAGGAACAGATAGACGCCGGCATGCTGAACAAGCAGGAAGCAGAGAACCACCCTTTAAAGAACATCATCACCCGGTCCATGGGACACGAGCCGGACGTGGACGTGGACCTCATGAAAGAGGAGTTCCAGCCGGGTGACAAGTACCTGCTCTGCTCGGACGGGCTGTCCAACATGGTCGGAGACGAGACCGTGCAGAAGGTCATCTCCGAAATGGACATCCAGGCCGCGGTGGACGAGCTGATGAGGATGGCACTGGAAGCAGGCGGCCTGGACAACACCACCATACTAGTGATCGAGATACAAGCCTGATAAATGAAATCGTCCCAGCGGACCATTCAAGACTCTTACGAGCTCCTGGAGAAACTTGGCGAGGGAGGCATGGCCGATGTATACAAGGCCAAGCAGAACTCGCTGGGCAGGATCGTGGCCGTAAAAGAGATCAAGCCCGCGTTTGCAGCCCACCCCGAGCTTGCCGAGCGCTTCAAAAGGGAAGCCAAGACCGCGGCCGGCATCGTGCACCAGAACATCGTGCAGGTCTACAACTTCGGCGAGCCCAAAAAAGGCGGTCTCTTTATAGTGATGGAGTACGTGGAGGGCCAGGACTTGAAGACCCTGCTGGCCCAGGCCGGGCCGGTCCCGCCGATGATAGCCGCGCTGATCGGGCATGAGGTCTCCCAGGCCCTGGCTTACGCGCACGAGCGGGGCCTGGTCCATCGCGACGTCAAGCCGGGCAACATCATGATATCGTCCCGCGCCGAGGTCAAGCTCATGGACTTCGGCATCGTAAGGGAAAGGGACTCCGACCTGACCAAAACGGGGGCCTTTCTGGGGACCCCCAGCTACATGTCCCCGGAGCAGCTTCTGGGCGACGAGGTCAACCCTCCTTCAGATATCTTTTCTTTAGGGGTAGTGCTCTACGAGATACTGGCGGGGGAAAAACCCTTCAAGGCGGACAGCGACTCCACCCTTTCCAAGAAAGTAAGGACGGAAAAGCAGAAGAAGCTCCGGTCCCTGAACCGAGAGGTCCCCCGCCGGCTGCAGGCAGTGGTCAACAAGTGCATGAACAAGAAGCCGGAAAAGCGCTTCCAGGGAGGAGAAGAGCTCGCCCGCGCCCTGCAAAAGTGCATGGGCTCCCGCTCCCGCGACGAGTTCCGCGGGGAAATAAAGTGGTGGCTCGAGCAGGCGGACGTGGGAGAGGAGACCATGCCCGTGCGGGACTTCATGGTCGAACGTGAGCCTGATACCGACGAGCCTGCTGCAGAGGAAGGCGAAACCCGGGCCATTGCCGGCAGGAAAACCGGCGCCGGCTCGAAGTCGAAACAGGCGGCGGCCTCCCCGGAGAAGTCGGGGGCCAGGACCAGGACGTCGTCGGGCAAAAAAGCCGAAAGTGAAAAAAAGCAAAAAGAGGACCCCAAACCGGTCGCTTCCGCTCCCAAAGCCGCCGCAAAATCCAAGTCTGAAAAGCAGGAAGAAAAAGAGGAGTCATCCTCCGGAGAGATACTTCTGAAGTGGCTCTGGCGGTTTATCCTGCTCGCCATCGCAGTACTTGCCGCGGTCATAGTATTCCTGGTGGTGGAGCCCGGACAAAAAGGCGAAGACACCTCCCCCTGGAAAAAGATCATCGAGCTGGTGGTTCCCGACAAAGGCCCGCCGGAGGAAACCGGTAATCCTTAGCGCTCTGAACCGCTAATGCTTCGTTATAGCGCCCTCTCTTTCAACTACTACCCCCGCACCCGCTCCAGGGCCTCGGCGTAGGCCTCCTCGATGCCCTCCATGTCCCTGCGGAAAAGGTCCTTGTCCAGCTTGCGCTTGGTCTTTTTGTCCCACAGGCGCGCGCCGTCCGGCGTGAACTCGTCCGCCAGCACCATCTCCCCGCTGGCCAGCCCGAACTCGAGCTTGTAGTCCACCAGGATGATGTCCTTCTTGTCAAAGTAAGGCACCAGGATGTCATTTACCTTCTCGGCCAGCTCGTTCATCCTGTCGTACTGCTCCAGGGTGGCGTACTCGAAGGCCAGGATGTGCCAGATGTTCACCATGGGGTCGTGAAGCTCGTCGCATTTGTAGTCCTGTTCAAGTATGGTCCGCTTTAAGGGCGTGCCCTCCTCCATGCCCATGCGCCGGGCCAGGCCGCCGGCTACCCAGTTTCTCACTATGACCTCGATGGGAAGGATATCCACCTTCTTGCACAAAAGCTCGGTCGGGCCGAGCTGCTCGATCATGTGAGTCTTTATGCCCTCCTCCTCCAGAAGACCGAAGATAATGGAGGTGAACTCGCAGTTGATCTGACCCTTGCCCTTGATTATGCCACGCTTGTCACCGTCGCCCGCGGTGGCCTCGTCCTTGAAATAGATGATCACCTTGTCCGCGTCCGAGGTCGCAAACACCTGCTTGGCCTTGCCGTTGTAAAGCTCTTCTTTGCGTTCCATCTTATCCTCCTTACATGTTAATAGGTCGAAAAGCCGAAAAAGAACACGCGGCTCCAGATATTACCAGACCGTGCGGCGGCCGCCGCTCTTTCACTTCTTGCGGGACGGAAACACCCGCTCAAAAATATAATCAACCTTCTCGAAAAGGTCCTGGTGGCTGAAACACTCTTTGAGAGACGCCTCACCAAGACGATCCAAAAGCTCAGCGTCCTCGAGAAGATAATCAAGAAAGCCTTTATCTCCTTTTTCCCACACCTTCATGGCGTTCCTCTGCACCAGCGCATAGGCCTCCTCCCTTGTCAGGCCCGACTCGACCAGCTTTAAAAGTACGGCCTCCGAGTAAATGAGACCGCGCGTCATCTCCAGGTTCTTCTGCATCCGGTCCGGATACACGATGAGCTTGTCAATAACCCGGCTAAAGCGGGCCAGCATGAAATCGAGCGCAATGGTCGCGTCCGGCGCGATCACCCGCTCGGCCGAGCTGTGGCTTATGTCCCGCTCGTGCCAGAGCGCCACGTTCTCGAGAGCCGGCAGCACCGCGGAGCGGACCACCCGCGCGAGCCCGGTCACGTTCTCGGAAAGCACCGGGTTCCGCTTGTGCGGCATGGCTGACGAGCCCTTCTGTCCCTTGTGAAAAAACTCCTCCGCCTCCAGCACCTCGGTCCGCTGCCAGTGCCGGACCTGGAGCGCGAACTTCTCGATCGAGCCGGCCACTTGCGCGAGCGTCGAGAAGAACTCGGCGTGCCGGTCGCGCTGGATCACCTGGGTGGTGATGTTGGGGGCCTTCAGCTTCAGGTTCTTCATCACGTACTTCTCCACCCGGGGATCGAGATGGGCATAGGTCCCGACCGCGCCCGACACCTGGCCTACCCGCACCGTGTCGCGGGCATGCTGTAAGCGGTCCAGGTGTCGCCCCATCTCGTCGTACCAGAGAGCCATCACCAGCCCGAAAGTAACCGGCTCGGCGTGGATGCCGTGGCTCCTGCCGATCATGACTGTCCGGCGGTGCTCGTCCGCCTTTCTCTCAAGGACTTCCATCATGTCCTTTACGTCCCGGATGAGAAGGTCTGCGGCGCGCACGAGCTGGACCGACAAACAGGTGTCAAGCACATCGGAGCTGGTCAGCCCGAAGTGGACCCACCTCGAGGCCGGGTGGTTGATCTTCTCGGCCATGGCCTGGGTAAAAGCGACCACGTCGTGGCGGGTCGTCTCTTCGATCTCGTAAACCCGCTCGAGATCATAGCCCGCCTTGTTACGGACAACCTCGGCGTCCTCTTTCGGGACCTTGCCCGCCTTGGCCCAGCCTTCCACCGCCAGCACTTCGATATCGAGCCAGATATCAAACCTGGCACGGTCCTCCCAAATCGAGGACATCTCCTGTCTTGAGTACCTGGGAATCATCCTATCCTCCAGAGTTCGAGCAACAGATTACAATAATAATAAAAAGGAGAGTAAGGAGCAAGACAAAATTGAAGGTGAACTTCCCCCATTTTTTATGGCTGGTCCCTCCATAAGCGTCTCCGGCAAGCAGGACGTTTGTCTTAAGTTTTCAATCGGGCACAGATAACTCTTCCTTTCAAATGGAGTACACCACTCGGCCACCAGATGGCCCATCACACAACTTGTTGTGTGGACGGACTCACGAAGTGGGTCTGCAGGTACATTGTAAAAGATGTTTGCCGCGCCCCTCCGTCATCAAACAATCCGGCCTTCTTCATGGACATTGCCAAACGAAACGGATTCTCCCATGATCTTCGGCGGGCTCGCAAGAATCTGTGGGTGGAATACAAGCTGTTCCCTCCCTGCATCCTTGGATTTTTTCAGGCATTACTCCAGTGGCCCATAGCAGTAAAAGAGGCGGCTCCCGGCCTTTATATCACCAGGAGCCACCGGAGCCATGCCTCCAAAATCCCAGGGGGTGGGGGGATTGGCCCCCCGACTTGTTGAAAGCTCATATTGTCAAGATAATCGGTTACTGAGAAGTCTGTTTTACCCACAGATTTTCATCAGGAGCCGCTTTTGGTATTACTTCACTTGATCGCCCATTCCACGTTCGCGCGGACCGGCAGGTGGTCGGAGGCTATCCTGGCTTCGGGGCTCGAGTGTGTTTTTACTTCCCGGATGGCCTGGCGGGGGACCACCCATATCCAGTCCAGGCGAAACAGTGGCAACCAGGTAGGATACGTGCGCATCCTGACCTCCTTGCCGAAGCGGTCCTCCAGAAGGCGGGTGGGAAGGCTCTTTACCTTCCACTCGTTAAAGTCGCCCATCAGCACCATCCTCTGTTTGACGTCAATAAGCTCGAGCAGACGCTTGACCTGGTAAAGCCTCTCTTTACGTTTCAGGCCGAGGTGGGTGGTGATCAAGCTTATCGGCCAGCCGTCTTTTTCGAGCTCTGCATACACTGCTCCGCGAGGCTCGCGCCCTGCAACGGAGAGGTCTATCCTTTGAATGGACAGCACGGGCAACCGGGTCAACAGGGCGTTTCCGTAATTGCTGTTTTCATTGTACACGGTGGGACCGGCTATGCTCCAATAGCCTGCTTCCTCCGCCAGGTAGGAAAGCTGGTCCAGGCCGCTTTCCGAGAAAAGACGGGAGTCAACCTCCTGGAGGCCGATGACCTCGGCATCGAGCTCGCAGAGGACCCGCGCGATGCGCTCGGGCGAGTACTTCTTGTCCCTGCCGAAAGTACGGCGGATGTTGTAAGAGGCGAGCGAAAGCCGGACCGTCCTGGCAGCGGGTTGTTCCTTTTTCTCGCCTGTCAGTTTATGTATCAGCTTAGAGCTCAAGTTTCCGCCTGCGTCTTCTTTCCAGTCTGCGCTTGATAAAGAGCCTGCCTGCAATGAAGGCCAGGATGATAACGGCCAGCACGCCGGCCAGTACTCCCAGGTTGGAAGGAGTGGGGTCTTGCAGGGTCCGGGCAAGCCGGTCCCCGAACACGGTGATGGCCACGATGCCGGGAGACATCCCCAGGGCGGTCCCCAGGAGGTAGTGCCGGAAACGGATATGAGAGACTCCCGCGGCAAGGTTGATCACGGTAAAAGGAGCCACCGGCACCAGCCGCAACAGGGCCACCGCCATCACCCCCCGGTTGGCTATCCTCCGGCTCACCTGGTTGATGCGCGCTCCAGCCAGCTTCCATACCAGGTCCTTGCCCAGGAGTTCCCCCGCCCGGAAGTAGATGACGGAGCTGATAAGCGATCCGACCATGGCGTAAATAAACCCTTCCAACGGACCGAACATCATGGCAGTGGCCAGGATGAGCACGGTAACCGGGAACATGAGAGCGCCGCCCACGATATAAGCGGCGATGATGATAAGCGGCGCAAAAGGCGACTCCTCGACCGGCGCGGTCAGCTCGGCTATGGCTTCGGGGCTGGCGTAATCCTTCAAAGGGGTGAACTCCCAGGCCAGGAACAACCCGGCGATTATAAAGCCGATAAGCAGGAGGTATGCCACCCGCTTCTTCTTGCTCGGGTAGCGGTACTGCTCGGGAAGCAGTGTTTCCACCGGCATCCGGGGCACTATGGTTTTTTCGGGGTCGAAAAAGGTGCTCTCCGGAAGCAGGCCCGCGATCCATTCCGGTACGTCTTCGACCATGGAGTGCAGAGACCGGCCCGGCCCGCTGAGCTTGTCTATAACTTTGACCAGCGAGCCTTCCTTTTTCCTGGCTTCATCTACTTTATCAGCCTCGACTCCCAGGTGCTCGCCCAAAAGCCGGGACAGAAATCCGCGCATCCCTTCTATAACCCTGTCCTGTCCGTCAGCCTCGACCGCCACGTCACATTCGGTGTCCAGCCCCATGGACCGGTTGCTTAGATTGGCCGAGCCCACCCGGGCCAGCACGTCATCCACAATTGCCACCTTGGCGTGCACGAAAATCTGGGGCGGGTCTTTTCCCTCTGCAGTAGGATAGAGCACCCGGAGCCGGCCGTGATGGTCGTTCTGCTTAAGAAGCCAGATCAGCCGGCTTCGCATAAGACCCATGGTCTTGTCCTCCACCCAGCCGGGAAGGTACCCCGGCATGACCAGGATGATCTCCGGACCCGACTCCTCCTGCAGCCGGGCCGCGAGCGCGTCTCCCAAAGCAGCGGAAGTCAGGAACTGGTTCTCCATGTAGATGTATTGGCGGGCCTTATGAATGAGGTCCAGGTAAAGGTTCTCGACCTCGAGTATCTCGCCGTCCGGGCCGGCCGGGTCGGTGCGGACTATGCCCGCTTTTACGTCGGTCAGGTCCGGCGCAAGGTCTTCGGGCCACGGATCAACATTGGTGAGCGGAGGATGCTCGACCCTTTTGCCGGTGGCCCTTTTCCACCTGTCCCGGACCAGCTCGGCCAGACCGGCCGCGGCTTCCCCCTCGAGCGCCACCTGCACGTCGTGATAGGGGCCATAGGTTTCCTCGCCCGGCGTTATACGTCTTGGGTCTTCCGGCAGGTGCTCGCTGGTGTCCCACCTGTGGGTGGTAAGGTCCAGCCCGCCCACAAAGGCAACCGTGTCGTCAATCACCACTATCTTCTGGTGGTGGGACGCTCCCACCGGGTGGATGCCGTCCAGTTGGAACTGAATGCGGGGCCCGGTCATCCAGCCGAATTTCAAGGAAAGCAATGGCTCCCGCTCGTTGGCGTAAAACATGGAGTAGTCCCAGATCAGGATGTGCACCTGCAGGGAGGGGTTTTCGGAAACCAGGTGATTAAGAAAGCCGCCCAGCTCGGAAGGAAGCTCGCTCTCGCTGTCACGCCGAAGCCGGGTCCGGCTGTCAATGTCCCAGCCCACGATGATAATCGAGTGGCGGGCCCGCTCCGCGGCCTTGGCGAACGCCTCGTAGTAAGAAGCCGCGTCCACCAGGAAAGCCATCCGGCTCGCAGAGACCTTGCGCCAGCAGTTCCTGCCCGGAACCAGTATCTCTTCTCCGCTTGCGGTCTCTTTAACCCGGTCTTTCGAGCTCTTCTCTGTCATGGCCGTATCTGTCTTTCGCCGGTTCGCGGTGAACTACCGATAAAAAATAACGTGTAAAAAATCATCATCGCGTGCGAGCGACTTAAGTCGCGAATAGACTCTCTCGCCCGTTTTATATCGAAGACCCCTTGATGCGCGATCAAGCCGGTTCACATATGCAGCTTGTACACCGTTTCAAAGGAGTTCATCATGTCCAGGTATTGCTCCAGGTATCGGGTCAAGAGGAACTTTTCCCTCACCGTCTCCCGCGCTTTTACTCCCATGTCCTCCCGGAGCTTCCGGTCTTTCAGAAGCCGGACCAGGCGGTCCGCGGCCTCCTCCACCGAAGACACCAGAAAACCGTTGACCCCGTCCTCGATCTGGTAGCGGATGCCCCCCACGTTACCCCCGATAACCGGCGTAGTCTTCCACATGGCCTCGGCAACCGTAAGGCCAAAGCCCTCCCGCAACGACTTCTGGAAAACCACTGCGGCGCGCTTCTGCAGGGCGTTCACCAGGGCGCTGTCCTGAACGCTCAAAATTTTGATCCTCTCCTCCTCGTGGCTCAGCACCTTCTGGTAGATCATGGGCCCTTCCGGGTCGTCGGTGGCCACGTTGCCGAGAAGCACCAGGGTCGCGTCCACCTGTTTGCGGGCCTCCTTGAAAGCGCATATCACTCCTTCCGGGTCCTTCCACACGTCGAACCGGGAAACCTGGACCACCAGCGGAAGGTCGGTGGGGATATTATAATGACGGAGCCTCTCCTCCACTTCTTCTTCGTCCAGCTCCATGTTCTGGGTGGTAAAAGGGTCAATGGCCGGCATAAAGGACACCTGTGGAGTTGCAAGCTTCTGCTTGTACTCGTCAAGGCTCACGATCACCGCGTCATACCTTTCGATGAACTTCCGGAGATACTGCCAGAGCGCCGGGTTGGGCGCGGTAAGGTCCACATGGAGGCGCCACACCCACGGTCCCTTCTTCTTGTAATGACAGATCATGGGAAGCGGCTGCGGGTCGTGGATGATGACCAGGTCGTGGTCAAGGTGGTTCCGGACCGAGTTCTCGAACACCACCTTTTCGTAAATCTCCTGCTTTCTCCTGCTCAGGTTTACCGTGTCTCCCTGCAGTGCGTTGTGCATCTTCTTGGTGATCGAAAAGAAGTCGGGCGTGCCCTGCAACACCCGCCAGCCGGTCCGGATGCCCAGGCTGTTCATGAGAAGGGCCATGGAAGCAAGCAGCGCGGCAACTCCGCCGCCGTAATAGGTCGAGTTGACATTGGCCACGTGAAGGCCCTGAAGCGGCCGGGCCTTTTCCAGAAGACGCTCCACTGTCTGGGCGCCCACGTACTCCTCGTAGTCCTCTACCGTGATAAGCCGGAAAGCCCCCTCTTCCATCCTTTCCTCCTTGCTCAAAGACCGCCTGCAGTGGACTCCATCTCCCGGAATATCCTTTCCGTGTCTTCTTTGCGACACAGCTCGGTGCCGGGGGTCATCACCGCGGCCGAGCCCGCCGCCACCCCGTACTTTACAGCGCTTTCAAGCTCCCATCCTTCGGAGAGCTTGAGTACGATCCCGCCTACCATGCTGTCGCCCGCTCCCACCTTGCTCCGGATGGGCACAGTAGGGGCCCGTACGCGGGAAGAACCGTCTTTACTTACCATGAAAGCACCCTGCGACCCCACGGACACCACTATCGCGTGCGTCTTGCCGCCCGAAAGAACCTCTTTCGCCATGGAACGAATATGAGACTCGCCCTCCTCGGAAGCGCCGGACAAAGCACGCAGCTCCCGCAGGTTGGGCTTCAAAAGAAACACTCCCTCCTCGGCAGCTGCAAGCAGGGGGCCCCCGCTGGTGTCTATTACTGTCCGCGTGCCGGACTCCCGGGCCAGACGGGCCACCCGCGCGTAAAAGTCGTCTGATACCCCCGGCGGAAGACTGCCGCTGGCCACGATATAGGAAGGAGGAGGCGTTAGGGAAGAGAGCGCGGAAAGCATGGCGTCGCATTCTTCCGCAGAAAGCTCCGGGCCCGGCATGCCGAACCGGAACTGCCGCCCCGAGCTCTCTTCGTAAACGATCAGGTTGTCGCGGGTGAGGCCGCTTACGGGGAAGGCCTGCCGCGTGATACCTTCCCGGTCCAACAGCTCGCCTAAAAGACCGCCCGGATGACCGCCGGACGTGTACATGGCGAGCGAGTCGCCACCCAGCCGTTTTATCGCCCGCGACACGTTAACACTGCCTCCGCCCGGCTCGTACACCGGCGGCCCGCAACGGAGCTTGACCTCCGGCCGGACCTGGCCCACGTTCGAGCTCTTGTCCACCGAAGGGTTAACGGTTATGGTTACTATGGAACTCAAGGCACTCCTTTTATCCGCGACGGACAGTTTTAAATATAACTATGAATGCGCAGTGTTCAATATCCTGCTGTCACGGAGTATAGCCCCGGGCCTTGTCAAACCTCTTTCCCGCTTCCTTCCAGTCCAGCAGCTTCTTGACAGCCTCCAAGTACTTGCCGCGCCGGTTCTGGTACTTCAGGTAATAAGCGTGTTCCCAGACGTCCACTGCCAGAATGGGTATGGTCCCCATGAAAACTTGGTTCTCGTGCTTTTCGATCTGAAGGACCAGAAGCTTCCTGCCGAGCGGCTCGTAAACCAGCGCCGCCCAGCCGCTCCCGGCCACGGTGCGGGCGGCTGCAAGAAGCTCGGACTCGAGCGTCTCCACTCCGCCGTACTGGTCCTTGATCGCCCGCGCCAGCGCCCCTTTCGGCTTTTCCGGCTCGGGAGAGAGACTGCTGAAATAAACAGTGTGTAGAACGTGCCCGGAGCCGTGAAAGGAGAGAGCCCGAAGTAGCTTGCGCACGTGCTCGTGCGAGCCTTGCTGCCGGGCCTTCTCCAGTGCGGCCAGTGTATTGTTTAGTCCTTTTACGTAACCTGCGTGGTGCTTATCGTGATGGAGCTTCAGGGTCAAGGGGTCCAGGTGGGGTTCCAGGTCGTTCAGCGAGTAAGGAAGCGCCGGCAGAGTGTAGCCCTCTTTCCCGGAAGCTGCCTCGACAAAGTCCGGAACCCCCGCTCCCAGCATGGCTGCGGAAAGCCCGGCCATTCCCATAACGGTTCTGCGCGATACCTCTTGCATGATATCCCTCCTTGGTCTGCCTGCGGGTTAAAGATACAAGTTTCGCTCCCATTCCACCTGCTCGCGAAGGCCGTCCGCAAAAGGCGTCTTCGGAGCAAAGCCGACCTCTTTGTGTAAAAGGGACGTGTCAGCCAGCGTGTCCCGCACGTCCCCTTTCTGGCTCTCTTCGTGCCGGATGCGGGGTGTCTTGCCCGCCATCTCCGCCAGGGCGTTAATCGCGTCCAGGAGCACAACCCGGTGCCCCCCGCCGATATTATAGCACCGGCCCGCAATCCCGTGCTCCATGCAACGTACCGTGCCCTCCACTATGTCCGAGATATAAGTGAAATCGCGAGTCTGCTTCCCGTCCCCGTAAACCACGATCTCCTCGTCAAGAAGAAGCGACCGGATGAAACGGTGGAACGCCATGTCCGGGCGCTGGCGCGGACCGTACACAGTGAAGTAGCGAAGTCCCACCGCGTCCACCCCGTAGTTCATAAGATACAGGTCGGCCAGTCTCTCGCAGGAAAGCTTGGTTACGCCGTAGGGCGACCGCGGCCGGGCAAGCGAATTCTCGCGTGCCGGAAGCTCGTCAGTGTCCCCGTAAACCGAGCTCGAGCTGGCGTACACTATGCGCTTGCCCGGGACCTCCCGGGCGGCCTCCAGCACCCGCTGGGTGGCCCGGATGTTGTGATGGAGGTAATGGTCGAAGCTCTTGCCCCAGCTCGCCCGCACCCCCGCCTGGGCGGAAAGGTGAAACACCCCGTCGCACTCCCGGAAAAGGTCTGGGAGGCTGAGTTCGTTAAGGTCTGCTTCTACGAACTCGCACAGAGAGTGGCCGCGGAAGCCCTGGAGGTTCGACTCCTTCAGCTCGCGCGCGTAATAGTCGGTAAAGCAGTCTATGGCCAGGACGGAATGGCCGTCCCTTATGAGCCTCTCGCAAAGGTGGCTGCCGATAAACCCGGCCGCTCCCGTAACCATGTATCTCATTGCCTTCTCCTTTTTGTAATTTCAGTACCCGGTCCCTCAACACTTTTCACGGCACCAGGGCCGCGGCTCCGGCTATGAGGAAAGCGGCGTCAATAACGAACTCGGCTCCGAACCCTTGTACGATGGTTTGCCTGGTAAACAGGGGCACGCAGGCCGCTGCATAGCCGAGCGGCACGAGCAGCGCGTATCCGCGCGGCGCGGGCGTTCCTCCCAGTGCGGTGGCCAGCACCATTACCGCGGCAACTCCTATAAGACTCATATAGAGAATCCAGCGGGTCCGGCCGGTGCCGAGCGCGATGGGAAGGGTCTCCCGGCCGATCATCCGGTCTGCCTGGATGTCCCGGAAATCCCGCAGCAGGGCCCTTACAAACACCAGCCCACCTATCATGAAAAAAGCGGCCACTGCCGCGGGAATGGAAACCCCTTCCGCAGGACCGGCCAGGAGCGGCAACACCACGATCAAGAACGACCAGCCCGCGGCCATGAACACGTCCTTGCTGGCGGGAACGTCGGCAAGCGACCGGACCGGCAGTTGCCTGAGCCGTGCGATCCGGACGGGGTAGGCCAGGCTTATGAGCGCGAGCGCCAAAAGCAACGCCCCGTAAAGAAGGTCGGTAAAGAAGCCGAGAGCAAAGGTCCCGGCCAGTGCGGCGGTGCTTACGGCCAGCCATCGCTTTTGATGGCGGGTAAAGGACCTGGCCCGGGCGGGCACGTTCAAAGCCAGTGCTTTGCCGTCCATCATCAGGGTCA